>JAIPDI010000050.1 GCA_021737785.1 Deltaproteobacteria bacterium | reverse complement strand
TCGTATCGGTCGGCGGCCGCCCCCGGGCTCCGAATAATGTTTACGGAAAGGCAGCAAGGACATACCGTCCCATGAAAGACTGTTCTTGGGGCTGGAACAGACTGTATTGTAAAGCCCTGCTGCCGTCCCCAGGAGCTGTGTTCGGTTTTTGCTGCTCTTGGGCAGAGACCCCCACGGGCAAACTTCTTCGCACGTTGCAGAGAAGTTACAGACAAAGAGTCTAAACCGGCGGCGCAGTGTGGTTCTTGGCCCGGCCGGGGAGCTTTTCCTCCTTGTTCCGGGTGATCTCCAGGGCCTCGATGATCTTCCGCCGCGTATCTTTGGGAAGGATGATTTCGTCCACGACCTGGGACGTCCAGGTGCGGGCGGCATCAAAGGCATCCACCTTTTCCCGCGACCGGTTCAGATAGGCCTCATACGCATCCTCCTCGATCCCCGTGCCGTATGCCTTCCGGTAGTCCGTCTGTGAGGCCTCCACCGCAAACCGGGCAATGGGCCAGGCATAGGTCAGATCCGCGCCCATCCCCTTGAGTCCCCCCATGATCAGGCTGCCGGCATCGGCATAGGCCTCCCGCAGGACCACGCTGATCTTTGGAATGGTGGCCGTGGCATAGACATCCGTGATCTTCCCCACGTGCCGGAGAAGGCCCCGTGCCTCATCCGGCTCGCCCGGCACCACCGGCGGCGTGTCCACCAGGTTCACCAGGGGGATATTGTAGGCATCCAGGACCTGGAGAAACCGGTAGTACTTGTCGCACGAATCCGGTTCCAGGATACTCCCCGGATAGAGGGGGTTGTTGGCCGCCAGCCCCACGACCCGTCCGTGAAACCTGCAGAAACAGGTGATCAGATTCCTGGCGTATTCATCCTTGATCTCAAAGTACGCTCCCTCATCCACCAGAAGGCGGATAACCTCATGCATGTCGTAGGTCTCTTCATAGACATCCGGCACAACATCGGCAAGGGCAGGCACCTCCCGTTCAGGGTCGTCGGTCCGGTCCCACAGGGGAGGGGCTTCCCTGAAGCTCTGGGGCAGGTAGCTGAGCAACCGCCGGCAGTGCTGAATGGAATCCGCGTCCGAATCCCCCACCAGATCGCAGCTTCCGCTGAATTGCATATGATAATCCGCGCCGCCCACATTCCGATCGATGACCTCCGAGGTGGCTGCCTGGGTCTGACGGGGACCCCCCAGCCACATGTTGCCCGAGTTCCTGCTGATGATGAGAAAATCGCAGAGGGCAGGGATATAAGCGCCGCCTGCAATGCAGGGACCCATGAGCACGGTGATCTGGGGAATCACACCGGAATAGATGGACTGCACTCTGAACTGCCAGTCGATTCCGGCCATGGGCACGTCCCTGTATCCCAGCCTTCCGCCTGAGGAGTCCAGGAGGACCACATAGGGGATGTGCCACATGGCGGCCATCTCTATGGGCCGGGTGAATTTCAGCATATGCTGGGCCCCCACCGATCCCCCCAGGACCGTAAAGTCGCTGGCATGGACCATGATCATGCGGCCGTTGACCCGACCCGTCCCAACGACGGCTCCGTCGCAGGGGGCATCGGGGATCTGTCCGTCAATACGCATGCTGGTGGTGCCCACGCACGAGCCCAGCTCGCGGAACGTTCCGGGATCGACCAGGACCTCGATCCGTTCACGGGCCGACAGCTTGCCGCGGCTGTGCTGTCGTTCCATGTGCTGGGCCCCGCCCCCCTCCAGATTCTTCTCCTGGATCGCTAGATATTTTCTGATGGCCGATTCCATTCGTTCCCCCATGGTTGCCATACCTCCCTGAATCAAGTGCCTAAAGTGAGCTAAAGTGCCTAAAATGTCTAAAGTTATAAAGCGGCAACGAACTGAAAGCTCAAAGCCTCACTAACCCAACAAACTCAATGAACTCAATAAACTCAATGAACCAGCATCCATGAGCCACCAGCTATCAGCCATCAGCCATCAGCTACTCACGCCGGCTTGATGAACCGCCGCTTCTCCGGCATGGACTCTGTTTTGTTTGCGGTCGCATGCAGGGCATGGATGATCCGGGACCGGGTCTCCCGCGGGTCGATCACCTCGTGGACCGTGTACCAGGTGGTGAACAGCTTGCCGAAGGTCATGACGCTGAATTCCTCTTTCAGGATATTGAGAAAGAAGTTGTATACATCATCATAGTTGCCGTCTTCTTTGGCTTGGGCCAGTTGTTTATGGAACACCGCCTGCACGATCATCTCCGGTCCGGTGGGCGCAAACTCGGTGGTGGGCCAGGCATAGATGTAATCCGGTCCCATCTTGCTGCACCCCATCACAATGTTGGACCCGCCGTAGGACCGTCTCAGGACCACGGTCACCTTGGGGGTGGTCAGGTGCGAGTATCCGTGCAGGTTTTTGGCCCCATGGCGGATGACCCCCTTCCGTTCCCATTTATCGCCTGGAGGAAACGCGGTCGTATCCGATAGGGTCACCAGAGGGATATTGAAGGCGTCCAAAAACATGAGAAACCGGTCGTACTTATCCGAAGAGTCGGGCTCCATGATCCCGCTCAGCTCATCGGGATTGCTGGCGGCAATGCCCGCCACCATGCCGTCGAACCGCGCAAAGCCAACGATCATATTGGGGGCGAAGTCCTCCTGGAGTTCAAAGAATTCCCCGTTGTCCGTGATCAGATCGATTATCTCGTGCATATCATAGGTGAACTTGGGATCATCGGGCATGATGTCCAGCAGGGCTTCTTCCCGCCGCTCCGGATCATCCCCGGACGCCATCCGCACAGGCCGCTCCCAGCAGTTCTGAGGCATAAACCGAAGCAGGTCCCTGGCCATGCCGACGGCCGCCTCATCGCTATCGGCAATGAGATGGCATTGTCCGCTCTTTTGCATGTGAAACTCTGCCGAGCCCGCATCCTTTGACGCGATCTCTCCCCCCAGCCACAGAAACGCGCTACGTTCGTTCATGATCAGAAAATCGGAGAGCACAGGCACCTGCGCCATCGGCCCGGTGCAGGGACCGAGGACCAGGCTGATTCTGGGAATCACGCCCGAATAAAGACAGTAATTGCGCACCAGGCGGCCCATGCCGTGAAGCCCCACAAACCCGTTCTTGAAGCTGAACCTGGAGCCTGCCGAATCAAAGATGCCGATGATGGGGACCTGTTCCTGGCCTGCCATCTGGATCAGTTCGGCGATCTTCCAGACCCCCTGATCCCCCACAGCCCCCGACATGACCGTGAAGTCAAGGGAGTAGATCATGACCTCCCGGTCGTCAATCCTGGCCCGCCCCATGACCACGCCATCCGTTGCGCTGGGCCTCCCCTGGGTACCCGGGGGGAAGGTGAACTCCCTGACCACAGAGCCCAGTTCCTCAAAGGTTCCGGGATCGGCCAGGATATCGATCCGCTCTCTGGCCGTCAATTTCCCCATTGCGTGCTGGAGCGCGATCCGGTCCTCTCCGCCGCCTCGGGCATTCTCTTCCCGAACCCTGGCCAGCTTCTCAAGATATCCATCCATCCATTGTCCCATGGTATTCTTCTCCTTCAATCAGGCGTGTGGACCTGTTATCCCGGTGTCCGCCCTCTTTTGGATGCCGCCGAACAGAAGGTTGCAGAGGCTTTCCGTCAGTTCGTCAGGGGAGATGTCACGATCAAAGACCACCCCGGTCAGGCACATGTTTTCAAGTGCGCCCAGGATCGCCTGCCTTATGATATGGGGAGAGATATCGTCGCGGATCTCCCCCCCGGCAACCCCTTCCTCGATAATCTCCAGCATGACCCTGCTGTATTTCTTAACCAGTTCATAGGGCCTGCTCGTATAGTAGTCTGAAAAACTCCTTACATCGATGAGGAGGATCTTGGCAAAGGCCCGATCCGTGGCATACACATTGATGTGAGACCAGATCAGCTTCCGAACTTTGTTCAATGCCCCCCTGATCCCCTTCAGATCGGTCTCAAAACGGGTATCGTAGTGTTCCAGATATTCTCTGAGCACCTCGTAGAGGAGATCCCTCTTATCCTTGAAATACTTGTAAATAAGCGCCTCGGTCACCCCGGCCGTCCGGGCGATCTCGGCTGTGGTGATGGAGCCGAAATCCTTATTTTCAAGCAATAGGCGCAAGGCCTCAGCGATTTTTATCCTGCCCGGGGGAAAGGATGACGCCATGCCCCCAGACCTGCCGGAACCTGCTGCGTCTCCCATAATCTCTTAAGTCCCCTTTTCCCGTTCCATGGCCTCATGCAATCGACCCCGGAATTTTCCTGATTAGGGTTAGTTACATTTACTAATATGTTTTTTCAAAATATAAATTATCGATTATCAAGCAGTTATTTCTGTTAGTAAATATCACTAACTTTGTCAAGCGATTTCGATATGCACGCGCGCAAAGGGGTTCGCCACAAACGTTAAGGTGTGTAACCCGGCCAGGACTCAGAGGCACCCTCTGTATCATTTTTAGAAGAACGAACCCAGAGGCATAAATGACGTTTCTGTAGGAATTAAACCGTGATGTGAACAATATTGTAGACCTGGATGTCTTTGGTCATTCCTCCAAATCGTTCTATTATTCCCTTATTATGTTTAAATTTAGAATATTATTACAGGTATGTTTTTTGCTAACCATTTGTCGTTATCTCAAACCGCAGCGGCCAAAAGAAAGGGAGGAGAGAAATGGACACAGGGGACACAACTTTTATTTTGATATGTTCGGCGCTGGTGATGCTCATGACGATTGGATTGGCTCTCTTTTATGCAGGGATGGTAAGGAGCAAGAATGCATTGGGAACTATCATGCAGAGCTTTATCATTATTGCCCTGATAAGCCTGGAATGGATCCTGTGGGGGTACAGCATGGCCTTCGGGCCGGACAAATGGGGGATTATCGGGGGTCTCGAGTGGTTTGGGCTCAGGGGGGTGGGCATGGAACCCCACGACGTCTACGCCACCACCATCCCCCATCAGGTCTTTATGATTTACCAATGCATGTTCGCAGTCATTACACCTGCCCTGATCACGGGGGCTTTTGCAGAGCGGATGCGATTTGGCCCCTTTCTACTGTTCAGCCTCCTCTGGGCTACATTTGTGTACAATCCCCTTGCACACTGGATCTGGGGAGCCGGAGGCTGGCTCGGGCGTATGGGAACCCTGGATTTTGCGGGGGGTGTGGCGGTGCATGTGAGTTCCGGCGTAGCAGCCCTTGCAGCAGCCATTCTTTTGGGAAAGAGAGAAGGATACGGCTCCGAGGAGTTGCGACCACACAATCTTCCCATGACCCTGCTGGGGGCCGGTCTCCTATGGTTCGGCTGGTTCGGATTCAATGCCGGAAGCGCCCTTACGGCAGGATCGCTTGCCGGCAGCGCCTTTGTGGCCACCCACGTGGCCGGCACCACGGGGGCACTGTCATGGATCGGAATGGAATGGAGAATAACCGGAAAGGCCACCACACTGGGCGGCGCCAGCGGCGCCATCGCAGGCCTGGCCACTGTGACGCCGGCTGCGGGCTTTGTAGGACCCATATCCGCGGCCTTCATCGGCGTGCTGGCAGGTGTGGGGTGCTATCTGGGAATTATGGCCAAAAACAAGTTTGGATACGATGACAGCCTGGATGTGGTGGGCATCCACGGGGTCGGCGGGATCATAGGGCTCCTCGTCACCGGACTGCTGGCCAACGCGGCCATTAATCCGGCAGGCGCTGACGGCCTCTTTTTTGGAAACCCCGGACAACTGGGAATCCAGTGCATTGCCATTCTGGTCACCGTTGGTTATACGTTTGTTCTTAGTTACCTTCTCTTGAAACTGGTGGACAAAATCTTTGGGCTGCGGGTTGACCTGCGGGATGAAAGGAGCGGATTGGATCTCACCCAGCACGAGGAAACAGCGTACAATATCTGATAGCGGAAGGAGGAAGAAGGGCATGAAAAAGGTGGAAGCCATTATTAAGCCGTTCAGATTGGATCAGGTGAAAAAGGGGCTGTCCGAGGTGGGAATCAAAGGAATGACCATCACTGAGGTCAGAGGGTTTGGGCGTCAGAGGGGCCACAAGGAGGTCTACAGGGGTGCTGAATACCAGGTCGATTTTGTCGGGAAAGTCAAAATTGAAATCGTTGCGGATGAAGCAATGGTTCCCGACATCGTAAGGGTTATTCAGGATCAGGCCCGCACCGGTGAAATCGGGGACGGAAAGATATTTGTGATGTCCGTGGAGAGTGCCATCCGTATCCGTACAGGGGAGACAGGAAAAGACGCCCTCTGATCCCGATGAAATCGAAGGCAGAAAAATAGTGCAAGGAATGAGATCGCGTGATCCACATCAAGGGGGATCCGTTTTCCAAAGGCGGCCTGACAGCCGCAACCCAGGAGGTATGCAAATTCCGGAAATTCTCCGCGCGCGCGGGGGTCTCTTTCTCCCGCCCAAGGGCGGGACATTAAAATGGATACCTAACGCTCGGCAACCGCCCCTGATCAAATGAAGAGCGGATGGATTCCTTTTCTTATCCTGAATAGGCCTTGACATTTGGGTGAAATCATACCAAGTATGCCCCGAAATCTGCAAAGGGGAGAATTGAATAAAAAGGGTGATTCAGGCTAATGAAATATATCCGGACAGGGAAAGTGATTGACGACTTCTATGTGGTGGGGAATGAGACGGTCCCCGTGTATCTTTTGGACGGGCCTGTCCCGGTCCTTTTTGACGCGGGGCTGACGGCCCTGGGCCGCAGGTACGAGGCGGATATCCGGCGGATCCTGGGCGACCGGACACCGGGCTACCTGTTTCTCACCCATTCCCACTTTGACCATATCGGGGCCGCGGCCCATCTCAAGTCCGTGTACCCGACCATGAAGATCGCCGGTTCAGAGCGGACCCAGGAGATCCTGCAGCGAGACAAGGCCGTTCAATTGATCCGATCCCTGAACCAGGAGGCCGCAGAGTCCCTGGAGTCATTGAACCAAGGACCCATCTATAAAGATCCATTTAAGTCTTTTGATCTGGATCTGAAACTGAAGGGGGGTGAGATCATTGAACTCGCCTCCGACGTCCATATTGAGGTCATGAATGCACCGGGCCACACCTGGGATTTCATAAGTTACTGGGTGCCTGAAAAGAAACTCCTGATTGCCTCGGAGGCGGTGGGCTGCGACGACGGGTCGGGCTACATCTTCGCCGAATTCCTGGTGGATTACGATGCCTATGTCCGCACCCTTACCGGTCTGAATCGATTGGATGTCAATGTCCTCTGCCAGGGGCACAAGGTCGTCCTTACCGGTCCGGACGCCCGCAAACATATGCAACGTTCCCTTGAGCAGGCGCCCCGGTATCTTGCCATGGTGGAGGAGTTTCTGAAAGAGGAACAAGGGGATATCGAGCGAACCGCAGACAGGGTCAAGGCCGTGGAATGGGATCCGAAGCCCTGGCCCAAGCAGACCGAGTCCGCCTATGTGCTGAACACACGGATTCGGGTCGGCACTATTCGCCAGCGCATGGAACAGGAACAGCAAGGATTAGAAAAGCTCAAAGCTCAAAGGTGAAAGGGGAAAAACGGTTATCTGTTATCGGTTATCCGTTATCCGTTATCGGGGGAAGCTCCGTTCCCCGTGCCCCATGCTTCATGAGGTCAAAGCTGAAAATGACCAGCAACGAGCATCCAGTATCAAGTATCCAGCATCCAGTATCCAGACATCCAGTATCCAGCAGAAGTTCAGAGGATGAGAGGGTAAGAGGGTTAGGCGCAACCCGAAACCGACGTCCAGCATCCGGCATCCAGCATCCAGTATCGAGCATCCAGTATCCAGTATCAAGTATCAAATATCACGGAAAAAGGTAATCTCCCACGAATCGGTTTCCGAATTGTGCCGAAGGATGTATGTGGCCCCATCGTCGCCCACAACCTTGAAATAGCGATGTTCCGGGTCGAGCCATCTGTCTACCACCTCGGTAATCTCTACCAATCGCTCATCCAGCCAGAACCTTCGGGGGGTCTCTTCACCCCTGTATCCCGAATAACACTCTACGCGGATTTTCATGGATCTCCCCACCCCTGCCAAGGCTTCTGCCCGCTACATCGGAAACGCCCCGTCATCCAGGTCTCTGACAGGCTGAAATCTGCCCCCTTGCCGTCTATCCGAGCCTCATTTGAAGCGTTGCGGCACTTCCAACAGGCTATCCCAAACAGCATGATGTTGTCTATAATTAAACGTCTCGAATGCCCAACCACCCAAGGCGGTGTAATCACACATTTTCTCCAGGGTTGGCCATGCCGTTGGTCCGGAGGCATGGAATAGTCTCAATCCCCCTCAACCACCATCCCGGCGTTCCAACATTCCGCTATTCCAATCGGTGAGAAGCCTCCGCCTTACGAATTTGGAGGCGGCCCCAACATAGGCTTGACATGTCCACACAAATTTTTTAATGTGGCAGCTGGTAATACCACCTGCCACACAGGAGCATATTGTGCAGCAACTCCTTAGCCCTATTCGCACCGAAAGTCTTAAAGATGCCTTTGTGAAACGCCTTGAGGCGCTGATACTCTCCGGCGCCTTTCCCATCGGGCAGAAACTCCCTTCTGAACGTGAATTGGCCCTGCAGCTCAATGTCAGCCGACCCGTGGTTCACGAGGGGCTTGTTGACCTGGCCGCCAAGGGACTGGTCTCCCTCATTCCGAGGGTTGGGACGGTTGTCAATGACTATCGCCGAGAAGGTTCCCTGTCGCTGTTGACCTCTCTCCTTACTTACCATCGGGGCGATCTGAAAGAGGAACTGTTCACCAGTCTGCTGGAAATGCGATTTCTATTTGAAGTAGAAACGGCAAGACGGGCGGCCGGCCATCGAACCGTGGAGCAGCTGAAAGACTTTGGCCGGCTGCTTCAGGAGGAGGCATCCGTCAATCACCAGAATATGCAGAGGATCAGTGAACTGGATTTTGATTTTCACCATCTCATAGCCATGGCATCGGGCAATGACATCTACCCCCTGCTGCTGAATTCATTCAAAAGCTGTTACCTCAATCTGGCCTGCCGATTTTTTTCCGACGCGACGGTGGTTCCGGAGGTGTTTGCCTTTCATGAAGAGATGGTGACCGCATTGAAGGCCAAGGATGAAGAGAAGGCCGTGGAGATCATGAAGAACATGCTGGCCCACGGGATGGAACACTTGAAAAGGAGCTCAAAGCTCAAGGCTCAAAGCTGAAAGGAACAAGAAGAGCTGCAGATCTCAATTCCCTTGCACGTTGAGCTTTGAGCTTTCAGCTTTGAGCTTTTTACAAAGGAGAACCCGCCATGACCGCTGCTGCCCTCCCTCGATTCGATCATCGCATCAAGACCCCAAGGAACCTGACCCCGCGGATTCAATGGCTGCGGGACTACTATTTCAAGGGTACGGACCGCCGGTGGAACAATGAATTCCTGGCCTGGTCCACGGGCACGGCCTGGGATGTCCAGTTCAATGAGATGAGTTTTTACATTGTGCCGGAGACCTATGCATTGATGCAAACCCTGCGGGGTTCCTTCCGTCAGGCCGCCAGAACCGTGGAACTGGCCAAGGAATTCTGGGCCTGGGCTCAGGTGGAACGGCGCGCCTGGTTTGTGAAGGAGGTCATGGTCCGCTATATGCCCAAGGAGATCCTGCCGGGCGATCTGCTGGCCGGCGGTCGCTTTAATATTCAGACCTCCCTCTGCCTGGACAAACGGGAACAGCAGGCGTTTGACAGGGCTCTCCTGGGCAAAAAGGGGGCCCGGGCCGCCATGAAATGGTTTCATGACCACGGCTACGGCAATGCGGGCGCCACCAGCGGACACCTGATTCCCGATCACGAACGGGCCTTGAAAATCGGGTGGAAAGGGATCCTGGCCGATCTCGACTCCAGATACACTGGATTGAGCGAACCGGAGAAACGCGGATCCAGGGGTTCCCAGTTAAGGGCCATGATGACGCCGGCCGCCATGCCGCGGGAGGTGGCGGCCGGTTACGCGGATGTCTGTGTGGAACGTGCGGCCGGACACACCGACCTTCAGCGACGACAGGAACTGGAGCAGATGGCCGAGAACCTGAGGCGGGTCCCCTGGGAACCGGCCCGAACCTTCTGGGAGGCCCTCCAGGCGCTCTGGATCAATCACATGCTGATCATGAGCGATGAAAACTACCCCGGTCCCGGAACCTCTTTCGGCCGTATCGACCAGTACCTCCTCCCGTACTGGGAAGATTCCCTGTCCCATGGAATGGCGCGGGAATTCGGCAAGGAAATACTGAAATGCTTCTGGGTGCACTGCAATACGGTCTATGATGCCATGATCCGCAACGGCAACCAGGGCATCACGTCCGGGTTTGGTCAGCTGATCACGCTCTCCGGCATGGGGGCCGGCGGCCGCGATATGACCAATGATTTAACCTATGCCATTCTTGAGGTCATCGACGAGATGTCCCCGATTCTGGAGCCCAAGCCGAACGTGCGGCTGCATCGACATTCTACCGACGCCCTGCTGAACAAGGTGGTGGACATGATCTCGCTGAGCCAGGGGTCGCCATTTCTACTGAATTTCGATGAACGGTCCATGGCTGGTATGATGCTTCAAGCCAGGAAGGCGGGCCTTGGCCATCTGATCCATGAGGGGAATGTTCATGACTATGCACCGGTCGGCTGTCTTGAAAACACCATGGTCGGAAATGATCGGTCCGGCACCGTGGACGTTAACCTCAACCTGCTCAAGGGAGTGGAACTGGCCCTTACCGGGGGGAGGGATCTCATCCCTTTCTTTAATCCCATGACCGGGAAGGAGGAGCCTCTCCAACAGGACGGGCCGGATACCGGGGAGGCGGGCCGCTTCAAGACCTGGGACGAATTCTGGGCCGCCTATGTCAGACAGACCGAGTATATTGTTCAAAAAAGCGTCGAGGTCTATGAGGCATCCGAATCGCTTCGGGCACAATACTTCCCGACCCCCTATCTCTCATGTCTGGTCAGGGGCTGCGCCGAAAAGGGTCTCGACGTCACCCGGGGAGGCGCGGAAATCAATTTCACGACCCTTGAAGCCGTCACCTATGCCACCACCGTCGATTCCCTCCTGGCCATCAAATACCTCGTCTTCGACCAGAAGAAATGCACCATGGCCGAACTCATCAGGGCCTTGAAGGACAATTGGCAGGGGCATGACAAGCTTCAGGCCATGGCCGGGAACAAGGCGCCCAAATACGGTCGCGACGATGAAACGGCCGATGCCATGGCCAAGAAGGTGATGGACCTGTGGTGCGAGGAGACATGGAAGCATGTGACCGTCTCAACCGGCAGGCGCTTCAGGCCCGGCATGTTGAGCTGGAACTACTGGGCCGGCGACGGCTTTATCATGGCTGCCAGCGCCGACGGCAGACCCAGGGGCCGGTTTCTGTCCAACGCCATCTGTCCGTCCAATGGGGCGGATGTCAACGGACCCACATCCAATGCCAACTCCGTGGGCAAGGTCATGGGCGGCAAGGCCGTCGACGGAAAGGGCGACTGGGGGGAATACCTCAACTGCCTTCCCAACGGCGCCAGCCACACCATTACGTTCAACCCCTCCATTATCCGGGATCCCGAGCACAAAGAAAAGTTCAAGGCGTTTTTGCGGGGCTACTGCGAAAACGGCGGGAGCGCCTTGCAGATCAACATGTTGGACCCGGATGTGCTGCGCGATGCCCAGAAGCATCCCAGAGACTACCGACACCTCCTGGTCAGGGTCACCGGCTACAACGCCTATTTCACGGCCGTGGGAAGGGAACTTCAGGATGAGGTT
The DNA here is from genome assembly GCA_021737785.1 of Deltaproteobacteria bacterium. Lineage (NCBI taxonomy): Bacteria > Pseudomonadati > Myxococcota > Myxococcia > Deltaproteobacteria bacterium. Next base: position 27,212 of record JAIPDI010000050.1, on the reverse strand, counting down.
ATCCAGCGGGTGAGTCACGGTCGGTTTTAGCTCGTTGTGGGTGTGACGCCGAAGGGAGGCGCGCTGGATGAGGCTCGGGTATGAAGACCTGGAGGTACGGAGCGATTCTGGTTATCTTGACTTTGGAACAAGGCATAAAAGAATCGGTTCCATGATGATGGGTCTGATTAATGCTTTCAGGGAGAACATAGAAATAGATGGCGGCATCATCGCAACATCCTTTGAGCTTTGAGCTTTCACCTCGTGAGCTTTTTACTCATGCACAGTAACTCTGACCCGAATCTGAGGGCCACGGTCCTGGAAATTCAGCGCATGTCCACTGAAGATGGACCGGGGATCCGTACGACGGTTTTCTTCAAGGGGTGCCCTTTGAAATGCCTCTGGTGTCACAATCCCGAGAGCATTTCTCCCCATCCCCAGGTTCACTGGATAGCGAACCAGTGTATCGGCTGCAAGACCTGCCTGGACGCATGCCCGGAAGGTGCCCTGGCATTTACCAAAGACGGCAATCGCATCGACCGCAGCCGATGCACCGGGTGCGGGCTGTGCGTGGATGAATGCCCGGCCGCCGCCTTACAGCTTCTGGGCCGGATGTGGGAACTGGATGACCTGGTTGCTGAGGTGACCAAGGATCGCGTCTATTTTGCGTCGTCCGGCGGCGGCGTGACCCTGGGCGGGGGGGAGCCGACCCTGCAGGCGGTGTTTAACCGGGAGTTTCTGAAACGGTTGAAGGCGGAGGGTATTCATACGGCCCTGGATACCTGCGGCATGTGCTCCCGAAACGTCCTGGAAGGACTCCTCCCCTATGTGGATCTGCTCCTGTTTGATCTGAAGGAAATGGACGCGGAAAAGCACAGAAGGTTTACCGGCGCAACCCATGAGAGGATTCTGGAAAATCTGCTCTGTGTGCGCGACCGGATGCGATCGAAAGGGCGTCCCGGGCAACTCTGGATACGAACCCCCATCATCCCCGGTGCAACGGCCACCAACGAAAACATCCGGGGGATCGGGGGGTTTATTGCAAAGAACCTGGATGGACTGGTGAACCGGTGGGAACTGTGTGCATTCAACAATCTGTGCAGGGACAAATATCTGCGACTGGATCTTGACTGGCCCTACAGGGAGGAGGAACTGCTGCGCAGCCGGATGATGGAGGAATTGGCGGCTGTGGCCCGGCACTCGGGCGTGGACCCTGCGATCGTGACCTGGAGCGGCTCGACAAGGCTGGAAAAAGAGGCATCCTGAATCGGATGGTGCTTCAGACCGGATTGGCTCAACAGATATGCTTCGAGAAAAGCGAGAAAGGGCCTCATGAGGACATACTTCATTGAGCAGGAGATGAAGGCATTTGAGCCGGCCGAAAAGATCGGACTGGTGGCCTGTGTCAATCCCGGGGGACTGCCGCATATTTCCCTGATTACCTCGATCATGGCCCCTGGGCCCCGTCAGCTGACGCTGGGGCAGTTCTGTAAAGGACTGAGCAAGGCGTATATTCAGACAAGACCTGATATCGGTTTTCTTGTCATGACCATGGACAAAAAGATGTGGCGGGGCCGGGCCAGATGGACCCATTTGCGAACTGAAGGCCGGGAATACGAGCGTTACAACGAAATTCCCATGTTCCGGTATAACACCTATTTCGGTATCAACACGGTTCATTACCTGGATCTCATCGAGACATCTGAAGGCGAAGCCCTTCCCATGTTCCGAATCGTCCTGTCCGCCATGCTGACGAAAATGACCAAAGGCGCTGCAGCCGCCGGAAACGGCGAACCCATACTCAAACCCTTTGCACAAGACCTGTTTAATCAACTGGATGCCCTCAAGTTCGTGTCATATATCGGCCCGGACGGATTTCCGGTGATCGTGCCGGTCGTCCAGTGCCAGGCGGCCGACAGCCGGCGGCTGGCTTTTTCTCCACTGGCCTTCAAGGAAGAACTCATGCGCATCCCTGAAGAGACCACGGTCGCCGTGTTCGCTTTGACCATGAAAATGGAAGGCGTGCTCATTCGGGGCATCTTTCGGGGTTACCGTCGCAAACGGGGTCTGGTGATCGGGATCGTCGACATCAAATGGGTTTACAACTCCATGCCGCCGGCCCACGGGCAGATTTATCCGGAGGTTCCACTGAAGCCGGTCGTTGATACATGGGAATGAACCGGTCAGTGAAGCGCTGAAATTGAAATTCAAGCAACGGAAGATGGGGCAGGTTCCTGCCTCACAACCGAAACCAACGTCCGTTTTGTCTGAAAGAGAAGAAAAGGAGGGGGGTTGATGCCGGGGTCGCATAACAGAATCTTGAAGATAGACCTGAGTTCAGGGAAGCAGGACGTGATCTCCATTCAAAAAGACGAGGGGTTGAAATACGTGGGCGGGAGCACCCTGGCCGCCCGTCCAGTCACGCGCCGAATGGTGCGATCACGACAATCGGCAGACAAGGGCGGAAGGTTTGTTCATTGGACCGGAAAATTGAAATACGTCTCTGGAGGGGGTTCTTCTCTCAGGGTAAAATGCCACCATTCCTCAGGATAGGGCTCAAACCCATGCCTTTTCATGAGGGTGTGCAAGAGCATCCGGTGGGCCCGCTGATTAGGAGAGAGGCCTGGAAAAAACGGCGAGGACGCCGGACCGAAAAAATCAAACTCCGTCCCCATGTCGAGTGCTTCCCCTGCTGTTTCGGATTCAAGGGAAACGATGGTCAGGTCGACGGTACTGCCGCGGCTATGGCTTGACCTGGCTGCAATATAGCGGTCCCTTAACAGGGTGTCCTTTTCTATGTCCGGATAAAACTCCGCCTTTGTTCGTGTATCTTCCAGGTTGCCGGCCCAGCGCACAAAGTGATCCACTGCCCGTTGCGGGCGATAGGCATCAAATATCTTTAGGCCAAGGCCAAACGGATCTAATTCTTCCTGAATTTCTATAAGAGCATCCGTCGCCGCCCTGGTGAGAATGCACCTCGGTTCCAGATACCCATCGATTCGCTCGCCGACAAAGTTGTGCTTTGTATAGTACCGCAGGTCAATGACGATGTTCGGGATCACCCTGTCAACATAGACAAACCCCTCGGGCAAAGGGTGCTCTTGCGGCTTCCCAAAAGAGATGAAACCGGGAAAACCGATGAACAGAAAAACGAGAATGGATATGAGTATGCGACGACGTTTCATTTTTCCAAAGCTCCGATTCAACCCATGGTCTCCGCCCCGTCTGCGGTCCGCTACAACAAGGCCTTTTGAATGATGTCGATTGAAAATGGTTTTCCATGTGCAGGATAAATTGTCTTCGCACCTTCTTTAATCAGCAATTCCCAGCTTTTTCTCACCTGTTTCATGTCTTTCGCCAAGATAGGCAGCCCCGGGCTGAAACGCAATGGAAACCCGCCCATGGCCAAGTCTCCAACAAAGGCGTCGCCTGTCTCCAGCAAGACGGTGACGGACCCAATGGAATGGCCGGGGGTATATATAATCTTTCCTGGAATCCCATACTCAGATAACGGAAACTCTCCATCTTCCAAGACGATATCCACATCGGTCGCGGCATAATGAACCAATGGAAGAAAAACGGCCATAATCTTCACAAAAATCTTCCCCCAGACCGTTACCCCTGGAGGAAGCGGCTTGAATGATTTCTCCAGACAGTCCTTTTCCCGCTGATGCATGGCAAGCTTCGCCCCTGTGAGTTCCTTAATCTCTTTGGCGGATCCGATATGATCCCAATGTCCATGGGTAAGCACAACAAGTCTGATGTCTTCAGGTTTTATTGACAGTCTCTTAACGCCTTTCCTGAAGGCTTTTATCTGATTCGGCGATCCGCCGTCAATCATGATGATTCCTTCTCCACGAACGATATAGCAGTGATCGGCGCCTAATTTGATCGGGTGAATACTGATTTCCATCTCTCAGTCCTCCATCTTGATCGGTCATGGGACCCTGCCGGGCCGTCCCCTCTTAGGCCCTTACTCACTGGTCTTCTGTCATGAAAGACAAGAAAATATTGGTCATGCTCAACTGCACGCTTATCTTCCGTCATTCCGGGCACGGTTTTGGCCGGAATGCGGAAATACCCCGGACTGGATTCCAGGCTAAGGGCATGCCGGGATGACTGAACGGCACACAGCCGTTTTGGTTTCGGGCATCCGCGTTTTTGTAACATCCCGGAAAAAAAGTGCTTGTGCCCCACGCATCATATTGGCGCAAGCTTGGACTGTCAACCGGGATGATAAGATCGCATGGCATGTGGAGATGGCAAAGTCCGGCTTGGAAGCGCAAAAACATCCCTTTTCTTTTCCGACCGTTCATGGCATAAAGTGATGAAGATTCGAACCAACCTTCAGCGGAATCCCTTATAGAAGAAGTGTCTACGCACATGCATCAAAAAGGAAATAGATCACAGTCTCACCCATGGGTCGTGTTCGGCGTCATTGCCGGGTGTTACCTGTTTGTCTATTTTCATCGGGTATCCACGTCCGTCATCGCCCCCGACCTTCTGGAGGCATTTCAGACCAATGCCACCGCCCTTGGGTTCATGTCGTCCATGTATTTCTATCTGTATGCCCTGGAACAGCCCATCGTCGGCTATCTCTCGGACCGGTTGGGACCGAGGCGGGTGGTGGCATATTGGTCCCTTTTGGCCGGCGCCGCGACCATTCTATTTGGTCTGGCCCCCTCTATCGGTTGGGCCTCGGTATGGCGGGCCGTGATCGGTTTCGGGGTAGGCGGGGTGTATGTCCCTGCCTTGAAGGCCTTTTCCCAGTGGTTCAAGGTACGCCAATTTTCCACCATGACCGGACTTCTTCTGGCAGTAGGGAACCTGGGCGCCATCGTGGCCACCACCCCGCTGGCATGGATGGCCAGGACATGGGGATGGCGCAACGCATTTTTTGTAATCGGCGCCGCCACCTTCTGTCTCGCCTTTGCCGTTTTGATACTGATCAAGGATTTCAGCCCAAGCAAAACCCCTTCAACCAGGAAACCTGAAGCCCCATTGCCGATGGACTCGAACGAGGCGCCATCCGCCATCGGAGTTCTCATGTCCTTGCGCTTCTGGGTCCTGGCCATCATCTTTGCCGGCTTTTTCGGCACCTTTTTGACCTTTCAAGGTCTCTGGGCCACCCCCTATCTGGTCAGCATTTATGCCATGGATCAGATGCGGGCCAGTGGACTGAACATGCTGGTTCCGATCGGGTTCATGGTGGGTGCGCCGGTGTTCGGCCGCCTCGCCGACCGGCTGTTTCAGGACAAGGCCAACATGCTCATCACCACATTGGCTCTGGAAAGCGCTATCTGGGGCGTCCTCACCTTCGGTTGGCAAGTCACCGGCCCTTCGGCAATGGGGGTTGCGCTCTTTCTTATGGGTGCGATCGCCGGGGGCTTTATTACCGCATTGTGGGCACTGGTCAACGAAACCACATCCAGGGAGATCCTGGGCACTGTGTCGGGACTCTTAAACACATCGCCTTTTCTCGGGGTGGCCGCCATGCAGGTGATCACCGGTTACCTCCTGGACCGTTCCGGCCAAGTCAATGGAACCTACCCCCCGGAAGCGTTCCAAGCGGCCCTTTTGGCCTGTCTCCTCGTAATGTCAGCGTGTCTCGCCCTGTGTACCGGATTCAAAAAGGCATTGAGCAGCTGACACATGACTGCTTCCCCGGCGGTCGATCAGAGCAAACCTTCATAATACTGCTTGGCCGGAAAGCAGGCTTTTCGCCCGGGAAAATCCCCGAAATCCGAAGCCCAAAACGGCTCAATGACAGAAATAATGTGGTTTCAATTTGGTATTTCTGAGAATTGTGAATCGGGCATGGAATACGGAGCGACCTTGCGATGTAGATTGGGCTCAGGGCTTCCGCCAGCAGCATACCAGAAAGGCCCCGGTATCGAGCCCGTGTAACCGGCCCTCCTGTTCGATCTCCTTTGCCCTTTTCGGGTCTTCGTCTTTTTGAAAATGGACGGCCGTCCGGCATGTGCACGGCACCGCAGACAGATGCCGCATATTCTCCGGGGACCTGAAGACCACATCCTGAAAAAGGGAATGCCTTTCTTTTCCCGAACGCCGTCTCCGCTCTGCCCAGGGGCTGAGGCTGTTCAGGGTCGCCGCCACGATGATGCCCCCCGGCCGGGTCACCCGGAAGAGTTCATCCACCGCGGTCCGGGCGTCCTGGATGAACTCGATGGCGGTGATGGACATGGATTTGTCAAAGGTATGGTCTTTAAAGGGCAGCGTGTTCATATCCCCCTGGACCGCCGTGAACGGATCCCCGGAAAGCTTTTCCCGTGCCCTCGCGAGCATGGGAAGGGACAGCTCAAGGCCAACCACCCGTGCACCTGTTAGGAGCAAATCCTGGGTAAAGACCCCAGTCCCGCACCCGGCATCCAGTATCCGCTCTTCCCTGGCAGGCCTCAGCATGTCAAGAACCAATTCTGTTTCGTACGTCTTGATCAGCCTTCCCATGGGAGTCTCGAACCACTGATCATATTTCTCGGGCCACGGGTCGAAAACCTTTGTCGTCTTCATTGGGATCCCTCCGCAACAATCAAAATAACTTCTTTTGCCCTATCTGTAAACAGTGGTAAGCCGCAAGAATGTATATTTTATTTTGAAAGCCGTTGTCACAGAGAAAGCAGTTGAGAAACCAGATATCTTGACAATTGAAGTGGCGGGTTGATAGGTTAGTCGACAGGAAGGTGGGCTTGGGGGTTCAAATTTTGAAGATGCGACGAGTGCCTCATATGGAGATGCCTTCACACTCCCCGCATCCGGTTATTCGATCAAAATATCCATGAAGGAAGCGAAATCCGAGACATGACTACTCACGATATAGTAATGGGAATCATCACTTCGCGGAACTGCCCCACCTGCGGGCATCATGAAGTGGGTTATGAGACAGTTGACGGCACATTTGTCCCCCTGAGGCCAGGGGACCGGATCGCCCTATTGCCGAAATCTCCGGCGGCCGGTCCGGAGGACGCGATAGAGCCACCTCCAATGCCCGTCCATGCAGAGGAGAAAGATCCTGCCCATTGGGCCGTATGGGTCCCGGAACCCCTTCGGTCCGACCGGGGCCTGTGTCGCAAATACGGGGTCCCCGTCGACAAGGCGCTTGTCAGAGGAGATATGTCCCCGGGCCTTTATGAAATGGCCTACAGGCAAAAACTGCAGTGGCTAATCGAAAAGGAGGCATATACCCCCGTGTCCGTGATCCTGGACCGGTTTTTTGTGGCCCCGCATCTTGCATCAGGAAATGCAAAGCAGGCGGCCGATGCCCTGTGGGCGGAATTGGACGAAATAAAGGGCCCCGTGACACGGGTGGCGGCATGGCTTCGGGATAAGAGTGAACCATCCCTTGTGAAGATGATTCATCCCAAAACCAGCGATGACCTCACGGGCGATATGTTGGGCGATGATCAATTGAAAGAGGAACTTGACAGGATGTCGCTGGAGGAATTTCTTGAGGCCCTCTGATCCGCAGGATTAAAGCCCCCGGCATACCGGGTCATCATTCACCAATATCCGACAGCGGCAGGAGATGACAGGCAACGGGTCAAGCAGGGTCAGGAGTTCCGAAACGGCCATGGTATCCCAGTTGAAATGGTCAGGGGAAACCGCGGTGGGCGCCCACGCAACAGATATATGCAGGTGCGGCGCCATAGGGAAGGCGGACCGGCCCGGTGGGGCCACCGTGGCAATGGCCTCCCCACGCTTCACTGCCGTGCCCGCGCGGATATTTTTTCGAGGACGGGTATGCCCGTAGATCGTATAATACCTTTCGTCGTCTCGATCAGGAACAGGATGTTCCACAATGACGGATTTACCCAGAAAATCGTGGATAATGCCGACGACCACGCCGTCGGACATTACCGGAATGGGGGTTGCTTCACTCAGACGGAGGACCCTCTCCTCCTGATCCCTGTACAGCAACAGATCCAGCCCTTCGTGGGGTCGGTTCCTCCGGCCCCTGTCTCCCCACCATTTGCCCGTGGACCGAAACAACATGCCGGGACAGAAGAGCCATTCCTTTACACCCGGCAGATCCAGCCCATACAACTTTCCGAAACCGCCCTCCCCTCCTCGGTTCCGGATCACCTGGCCTGTCTCTGATTGTTCATGCGAAGCCGGTTGGCCTCCATTCTGGCGATTTCAATCATCACCCTGTAGCCCAAGCTTGGATCGGCATTCATCACCTGTTGAAAACCTTTATGGTTCAGCAGGACAACCCTTGATTTACTCATGAGCACCACGTCCGCAGTGGCAGGGACATCCTCCAGAAACTCGATTTCGCCCACCAGTGAATTTACCGGGAGGACACGTACGTTCTCGCCGTTGATCCTGATGCGGACCTCGCTGTCGAGAGCGATGGCCATCTTCTCTGCCCGTTTTCCCTGTTCGATGATCAGATCCCCATCTTTCCGTTGTACCAGTTCAGCGATTTCCGCCACCTTATGCAACTGGTCTTTATCCAGCCGTTGAAAAACCGGAACCTGCTGCAATGCGCTGACCAGGGTCTCAGGAGAACCCGGGGTTTCGGACCCAGAACAGACCGCCGCAATGCCGAAACACCCGATCCATAAGCAAAACAGAACGGAGATAACGCCCTTTCCTTTCACATGCATCGTCCACCTCCCTCTTCCGGGATCAAGCTTCCTTTTTCATCTTCGGCAATGAGAAAGTCTATGATTTTTCGCTTGTCCGATTCAGGCTCGAACAATTCTCTCAATGCATAATAGGCTTCGTAGCCGTCCGGACTTGTGGCATAATAAAAGTCCTCGGCCAATCTTGAGAACGTGTTAAGGTTTTGCTGATCAATGCATGCCTGAGTATAATGCGTGATAAGGAGGCTGAGGACATTTTCAAATTCATTGAAGTATGCCAGGTCGGAAAGAAGATCGAGCCTGCCGGGATAGTTGTCCAGGCCATATAGAATAAGGGCCTTGAGATTTTGATTTGCCTTTCTAAAATATTTCCTGATCAGTGGGTGATTGGGATCATCCGAGGCCTTTTCTTCTGTAAAACACTCGAATATTTTTTCTGATAATGGCTTCCCGTTCTCAAAAAATGCGACCAGATCCCTTTGACGCTGGTTTTCCGGCTTGGCGTTCCTTTCTTCGATCTCTTCCTGATCATCATCGTCTTCCACGTACTCAAAGCCTAACTCCTCAAGTTTCGAGACATAATCCTCCGGGTAAGTACGAAAAATTTCATCCACTTTGTCACGGAGTATTTCGTTTTTGAGTTTTTCGTAATCATCCAGGATAGAATCCTTTGTCTTCTTGCCCATTATTTGAACCCTTCCTTATCTATATTAGATCTCCTGAGGCGGCCCGGCATGTCCCTCTCCATATCCCTCAAGGACCGGCCTTCCATGCACCCCCCATTTTCAACAAAAACCGTTTAAAATCAAGATCAAATTTGGCGCATTCCAGAGTTCAGGGCGTTTATCCGGCCCACCCGGTTTCGCGCGATTGTCCGAACCTCGCCTTTACATTGTAAAACTGTGGGATGGATGGGAGGGGTCGAGCAGGGTTTCCTCGGTTTCCGCGCCACAGAACCGTTCCAGCATACGTGCCACGCGGTCCCGCGTCTCGATGGCCGCTTTCTCGCTCTCTTCGCCGAGGGCGTCAATATTCATAACGATGCAGCTTGTTGTTTCGTTGATCAACGTGGTGTGTCCGTTTCGCCAGTTCCATCGGCGACACATGACCTCGCCGGATTCCGCCACCACATAGATGATTTCTCCAGGTTCTGGGTGCTCCCTGATATCCGGTTGCCCGAGGGGGGTGAAGGTCTCGCTTCCATCGGCATACCGCAACTCAAGGCATTTTCCCGCCCTGTCCATGTCGTCTCCACCCACAGGCATCTTGCTGATAATCGAATTATAGTTCATGACAGCGACGACCTTGTTGATAAAGGGAATATGGGCCCCGGCTTTCTGGACCCGCTTGAGGAGGGCGCAGTGGGCCGGCGGGAACTTGTTGGGATTTGAATTGAACCCGCGGTGCGCCTCGCTCCATATCATCGCGCGGGGATCCCCCTTCAGGTCTATCGGATGCTCTGCCGCTTGGGTGATTGCCTGTTGCAGCAGGGATTCAAGCTCCTCAGGGTGACCTTGATTATCAATATCTTTTGCGATCACGATTCCCCTTCGAAAAGACGGATAGGCATCGAATACCCCTTCATGAATGCGAACTTCAAGCATTGTATGTCATCTCCTTTTTGGCAGGACGGGATGATCAGGCTGTCCCTGCAGCCAGAACCCGCCTCACAATTTTGGGCACTATACCGTTTGCACCACATGAGGTCAAATACAGATATCTTCTGCGCCAACAAAACTTCATTCGAAGCGGGCCGGGAAGCTCCTTTCTGCCGGGTGATGTGCCGTGAAGTCTGTGCAATCCGGGGGTTCAATCCCAATCATGCAACACCCTGAGCCGGCCAGACGGCCACAACCAACCAGGTTTCACCCAAGTCCCAAAAGCGTTCCGGGCGGGCAAACTTCTTCGCACGTTGCAGAGAAGTTGCAGACAATGGGTCCAATAAAACCATGACTCTGTCTGTTGGATGATATTGAAGGAAAGGATAAAAAGAGGACAGGGCCGGTGATCTCCGGGGCATCGGGCCCGGAAAAAATTTGAGGAGATATCGATTACACCGCAGGATTGAGATTCCCTGGCCGCTGATCATGACCTTCGGGTATAGACGATCTCCATCATCTTTTCTTGTTTACCCGTCTTATCCGTACTGTACATCTCAAACTCATGCCTATTCTCGTCCACAATTCTGGTCACGGAACGCCACTTCATGGGGCCTTTTATGGGGTCATCGTGGTGGCAAAACTGAGTAATGGTCTTGCCGTCTTCATCGGCAATGCCCTCAAAAAAAAGAATAGCGGTCGACATGGAATCCATCCAGGTGGATACGTACGTCCTGGTATAATTGTCGTATCCCAAGACACCGATGCCGGTGAAGGGGGTTCCCATCATTTCTCCCCGGAACTCCTGCTGCAGAAAGCGTCCGCCAAGGATCATTTTCTGTTCGCAGGTGCCGGCATTTTCCATAGGAGGCTTGCCGGGCTCCGTCCAGAACCTGTTTGCGGTGTTCCAATTCCCTTCCATGGCCGCAAGCACCTTGTGGGGCTCGCCCGGAGTTCCCAGTTTTCGATAGATTTCCATTACCGCCTGCACGTCCATTTCTTCCTGTTTTCCTTCCAAGGCCATAACAAATCTCCTTTTCCTAAGGCGGCATGACGGCCGCAACCAAACAGGTTTTCACCTAACGACAAAACGCCTGTGTGCTGTTCCATCATTCCGGCATGCCCTTAGCCGGAATCCACTCCGGGTATTTCTGGATTCCGGCCACAAACCGTGCCGGAATGGCGGAAGGGTAAGTGTGCAGTCGAAGGATAGCCAGATTTTTCTGTTTTTTATGACATAAAACTTGGCAATAAGATACTAAACCTCCCGGAACCGTTCCGGACGGCAACCTTCTTCGCTCGTTATAGAAAAGTCAGCGCTTCCAAGCGCCTTCAATACAGAAGCATATCACCACTGTTTAAGCAAGAAGCAAATACAGGAATACCCCTAAATTGGGTCAGGCTTTTGTGTAGCCCATGGAGCATGGATCAGGCAGGAACCGCCACAGGTCTTCTCAAATATGGGCAGAATATCCGGATTGAAGGTCACTTTCCTGTACCGCCGTATTTTTTGAGAAATACATGATGGACCCCATTGGTCTTGCCTCTTGTGGAAAAATACAGTATAAGTGCTTCATAATGATAGATGAATACACTAGGTTTAAAGAAAGGAGCTGCCTGTGCTGGGCATTATATCAAGAGACTGGTGGATTTATGTTCTGAGGGGAATTCTGGCCATCGCCTTCGGGTTATTGGCCCTCCTCTGGCCTGGATTAACCCTCGGGGTGCTGGTGTTTCTTTTCGGCATTTACGTAATCTTTGAAGGCGTTTTGGCCCTCTCAGCGGCCTTTCGCAACCGGCAGCGGCGCCTGTGGTGGGTGCTTTTCCTGGAAGGGATTGCAGGTATCGTAGTGGGGATATTTGCATTTGCCTGGCCGGGACTTACTGCGGTAATTCTTCTCCTGTTCATCGCCATCTGGGCCATTCTGACCGGGATCCTGGAAATTACAGCTGCAATACAGCTTCGAAAACAGTTGAAGGGCGAATGGGCACTCGGGCTTACCGGCATATTGTCCATCCTGATTGGACTTTTTCTTCTGATCAGCCCCGGGCCGGGGGCTCTGGCCCTGATCTGGCTGATCGGAATTTATGCCATCCTTTTCGGTGTGCTTCTGTTGATTCTGGGCTTCAAGCTAAGGGATGCATAAGCGTTCACCGGTTCAGGGTTCAAGGTTACACTGATTGCCCCACGATCATTCTTGCATCGACCACGAATAACCTGTCCCCGCATCCCTTGAGCGGATTGAGATCGAGCTCGGTGATAACCGGAAAATCAGACACCAGACGGCCCAACCTTTCAATGTAACCGGTCAGAAGTTCCACGGAGATCCCCTTCTGTCCACGGATCCCCTCAAGGATGGGATAGCCCCGGATGCCCGTCACCATCTCACGGCACTCTTCCCTCGACAGAGGGGCGAGTGCAAACCGGACATCCTTCAATACCTCCGTATAGATACCCCCCAGGCCGAACATCACCAGGTGGCCGAGACCGTCGGTGCGACTCGCCCCCAGGATCACCTCGATACCCCCCACCATCTCCTGGACCACCACACCCTCTGCGCCCGATATCGACATCAACTCGTGCCAGGACCGTTCCGCGTCTCCCATACCGGTGATTCCCAGCCTCACGCCGCCGAGATCACTCTTATGGAGAGGCCCGAGGACCTTGATCGCCAGGGGAAAGCCTGTAATTTCGCAGGCTGTCTTGAATTCCTCGAATGACGCGGCTTCTGCCTGGCCCGGAAAAACAAACCCTCCCTTTTGAAGGGCCTCCGTCACCACATGTACGGGTAAGGACCCGGTGTGTTCTGACAATATCTTATCAATGCCCACCCGGTCATAGTCTTTCAGGTCCCCGGAGATCTCAAAGACCGGCCGCCTGCGCAGCACTTTGCCCAGGGCGCTCCCCAGGTTCACCTCATCGGGAAAATAGAAATTGCCGCTGTCGGTAAATTCCCTGATCAAGCCGGTGCATGTGCTGACAGAGGTCAACGAGGGCACCACGGGGATGGGGGAGGTCTTCATGGCCCGGGCGACCTCCCGATAGATCTCCCTGTTATCGGACATTCCCGGATTTGCTACCTGGATGGCAATGACATCGATGTTTCCGGTCTCCAGTTCACCAATCGTGAAAAGGAGCTGCCGTACCTGAGAGGCCGTTCTGGATGGAAGGCAGTCGATGGGGTTGGCCACCGAACCCTCCGGGGGGAGTATCCGTCGCAGCCGCTCTTGAGTATTTGCGCCAAGCACCGGCAAAACGAGGCCCTGCCGCTCCAGTTCATCGGTGAGCATCACGCCCGGACCTCCTGCATCGGTAATGACAAGGGCGCGGTTACCCTTAAGCGCCCCGCCCGTGGCCTGGAGCGCACAGGCCACATCTATGAGTTCCATCTTGCTCTTCACCCGTATGATGCCCGCCTTATCGAACAGGGCCTGAACCGTGATATCATCGGAGGCCATGGCGCCAGTGTGGCTTGCCGCGGCCCTGGCGCCCGATTGTGAAACACCGGATTTGATGGCCACGATGGCGCACCCCTTTCGGGTCAGGTTCCGGGCGTGTTTCAACAGGAGTCCGGGTTTCTTAAGGGCCTCCAGGTAAAGCATCAGGATGGGCGAGCCCTCTTTCCCATAATTTTCATCATACAGCGCGATCAGGTCCTCCACACCGATTTGTGCGGAATTCCCCACGTTCACCACGTTACAGAAGGACAGACCGCGCAGCACTGCCTGCTCCATCACCAGGTCCACGGTGGCCCCGGACCCGCTGATGAAATCGATGGACCGGGCTTTCAGTTGCGGAATGATGCCCGCGAACTTTCCACTGTAGCAGGGGGTCATGAAACCGGAGCAGTTCGGCCCGATGAGGGTCATCTTGAAACGCTGTGCAATGGAAAGAAGCCGCTTTTCCTCTGTTTTTCCTTTCTCGTCCTTCTCACCGAAACCCGCGGAAAGGATGACGACGGCCGTGGTTCCCTTTTGGCCAAGCTGCTCCAGGGCCTCCGCCACACGCGCAGCCGGAATGGCGACAACGGCAAGCTCCGGCACACCGGGCAGATCGGTGATGGAGGCGAATGTGGGAAGGCCCATGACCCGAGTCCCGCCCGGGTTTACCACATGGAGGGTCCCCTGATAATGATGCTCAACAATATTGGCAAGCACCTTTCCCCCGGGCTTGCTGCGGTTTTCACTACCCCCGACCACCACAATGCGTTGAGGCTTGAAAAGGGCATCAAATACTTGCGACGAACGATCGTCTTTCATTTTCACTTCCTTTCACCGGTCCTGACGGCGAAGCAGATAATCCGTATAAATTTTGACATACGCTATCCAGCTTCGCTCCGCTCACAATTTGCTTTGCTTCTGAAATGCCCTGGCCACGGAATGAATCGCAAAACAGGGAACTCCGTTTTTGTCCCTTTGTGTCTCTGTGTCTTTGTGTGAGACATTTCTTTGGTCCGCTCTCATATTTTTTCCATGAAGAACACCAATGCCTTATCCGAAAGGACCTTGCCTCTATGTTTATGGGAAGGTCCGTCAGGGATGTAAATTCCATCCCCTTGACAATATGTAATTGTACCGCCGGCATATTCGATTTCCATTTTTCCACTGATCAGGTAGCCGCAATGCCCCTTTTCACACCAATGGGGAGGCATTTCCTTTGAATACTCAACCAGCCGGATACGCCGGCCATCGCGATCAGCGTATTTCTGCCTCACCCCGATCATCGGCGTTTCCCATTCTATCTGATCAAAACGTATCTGGTAAGGGACGGTCATTTTAGTCTCCGTTACGTTAAACGAAACTAAGGGATCTTTACGGATTTGAAAAGGCCGTTCACCACATCATCCCGTGGTCATGAACGTAATCGCCGATCCGGATCATCCGCGCCATCTCCTCAGTGCTGAGCGGACCCAGATCCAACGTCCTGAGCGCCTCGTCCATCTGATGGGAATTCTTTGGCCCACACACGCACACATCCACTGACGGATTTGTCAGGGCAAAGCGGTAGCAGTGACTGGCGGGCGGCGGGTCCTCCCCCGGGGGCATCCTCTTTTTCTTGAGAAGCTGACCCCACCGCGTGGCCGTGTAAGAGACGATCCCGGGCCTCCCTTCCCCCTGAATATGCGGAAATATCTCCTGCTCCGCCCCCCTGTGGGCCGCGTTGTAGCGCACGTGAAAGAGGTCAAATACCCCGAGCCTCGCGAGTTCCGGGAAGAGGCTTCGGTTGTGGCCCGAGAGCGCCAGAAACCGAACCATCCCCTTCTCCTTCATGGCCGCAGCCCTTTCCAGTATTCGATTTGACGGAGATCTGTTGTGCCAGCCCAGAAGCAGGACATCCGCGTGGTCCTGGCCGAGAGTCTTCAGGGCCTTTTGTGCAAATGACTCCATGAGAAGTGCGGACCTTGAATAGCTCTGGATCACAAGGATAATATCATCCCGTTTTCCTTTGCCGCAGATGTTTCGAATGGCGTCCCGCATGCCGCACTTTCGCATGGAACCCCAGTAAAAATAGTTGCAGCCCATTTCAAATGCCCTTTCAAAGGCACTTGCGGGCGCCCCGTACCCGGCCGCGAGACCGAGGGGACCCGCCTCGAGCCCCGTGCTTCCCAGCCGCCGCTTTTCTTTGAAATTCATATCTTTTCCCTCCGGCATTCAAGGTCAACATCAGTGATTTATACCAATCCCAGGTGATGCGGCAAAATGCGATTACATAAAGCCGCGCGCCTATCCCTTATTGGCGAAAAGGCTTAATGAGATAGGTTCCTTGTCCTGGCCGAATATGCATGGCGCATTCCGCCAACCGCGATATGGATCTCTTCTCTTCACCTATCCATCAACATGCGACCCAGCCGGCCCGAACCGGCCGACTGCGGGTGTGGCAGGGTGGCATAAAAAAAGGTTTAAAATTCAGTGATACTGCTGTCTGCGCACTGAATATGAGTCTTTCAATCTGTTCATGAATTCAGCGCCATTATCATAATGCGCTTTTGACATCCTTGGCATGACCTCATCAATATAACAGTCTTCGCATACTAGCTTTGAATGCAGCAGTTTCGCATCTCCATCCGGAATCGATTTCTTACACTTTGTGCAAATTGGCATTACAAACCTCTCAATACACGATTATAAGAAGCACTTAATGGCATTTCGCTAAAGAGCCTGCCAAAAAAGCGTTTTACCTCTGAAAAACCTCCTCTGAGATCTCTCTTCAAAAATCATCGGGCACATCTACACCATGAATGACCGAATAAAGCGCTGAACCGCGCTTTTCCCCTGGTACACACCGAAGTGCCCTTCGCAGAGGATATCCGCATCCAGCTCCAGGAGCATTTTCAATGAATTCCGGTAGGCCTCTGGGTCGGAGAGAAGTGAAGGGTCGAGAGGGCCGTGAACATCTTGACCGAACAAGACGGTCTTGCCTTCCATCTCGGTTGTATAGACCAGAGACCCGGGAGAATGGCCCGGCCAATGATAAGCATTTACCTGTCCGCCTCCGATGGAAAGAGGATAAACGTCTTCCTGGATCTTGATGTCAATGCCGAGGGGCCGCATCCGTGACCCGTACCACGAAGCCGCAGTCACCTCACTGTCTCCGGATTCCAGATAGATCGCATCCAGGGCATGGGCAACGATCCGGCAGCCATATGCGTTTCTGACGGCTTCAGCGCCGCCCGTATGGTCATAATGGCAATGGGTGAGCAGCAGATACGAAATGGTCACTGTTTCAGGGATACACCTGGAAATGTTGGATACCAGGGCCTCATGTGCCCTCCCACACCCGGCATCGATGAGGGCCGCCCTGTCTCCGAAACGCACCAGGTAGATGGCGGCGTCTTCAGCCGCTGTGAATCCCGGACCTCCCACCTGCCACAAATTTGAAAGAATGTCTGATGCCATAAGGAAACCCCTCCTACCCTATTCATCATTTCCCGGTGCCAAGGCCGACCTAGGATCTGTTAACAGCCGAAAGCACCTGGGTTTACCTGATATGTCTTGCTCTTCCCTTGTTGTCCTGAATCCTAAGCCTCGGGTTTCTCACCAGGGTGACCTGTAAACGCGACGACAGAACTTCTTCGCGTCTCACGCCCTCTGTCTGGCGGATTCTTCAGTCCTCGGACTGTCGGTCCGTTCTCAGTTCTCCCACTTGAACTGAAATTCGACTTCCTCGCGGTTTCCATCCCTTTCGTGTTCAATGCTGAATGTGGCATGGGCCGGGACGCGGATCCTCTCTCCCGCGACCTGGATCTGATACGGCTTGCCGCTCTCCAGGCAGTCGGCCAGGCGTCTCAACTTGGCCGCTGTCTGCTTGATGGAATAGGTTTTCTCCAGATCTCTTTCCTTCTTCTTCACCATCGCCTTACCTCCCTTGTCGGTCATTCAATTTTCCATCCACTCGCCAACCGCACTCACCCGCACAAGTCCTCTGGATAGACGCCTTGGTCCAAATGCCCTCCAAGCCCCTTTGGTCAAGAAGAAAACTTCTCACCCTCTGCGTTCAGTGAGATCGAACGCGTTGGGGATAGAGGACTTGGCACATAAGCCTCACCTTCTACTTCATGCCGGTTTTGACCGGCCCTTTCCGGACATCCCACAAGCCTTCACGTTTTGTGACTCAGATCGGCCTAGACCGCATCGAACCAGCTCATTTCCGGCTCACTATCGGCTCGCATTCGAGGTCCCAGCCGGGTCGTGGAATCCCTTGATCAATTGCAACCCTGATGGGCCGAAAATTGTGGCGATGTCCTTCCATTTTTCATATCGCTTAAGCACCTCAATCGGAAGCGAATCCATCTGTTTGTCAATCCGCCTATGTTCTTCGATTCGCCACATATTATTTAGAGTATATACCCTTTTTGATATGTCAAGCCAGTTTTTCAAGAGCATAACGATTATGATTATATTCAGAGGGCGTCGCAGGCAATCCACTGGAATATTTTGTGGGATGGGGCACAGACTCCTTGCCTTCACCTTTCGCTGCTGCTTGCCCCAGCACCTGATGTCACCCGGCTCCATTTTATAAATTTTTGCCCCCTTTCGACAATTCCATCCAAGTCATAACCGTGGCACATCGTTTCATGACGGCGCCCAAAAAATTTCCCCGCCTGCATGAGCAGGAGGTTAGCCAGGCGCGCCAGCATGCCCTCCCGATCTTTTATCGTCTATGAATATCTTCCGGCGCTCTATCTCCCGGATCATGATGTGGTGCAACACACCGGGCGCGTCCAAGCGGGGTTCCCTGGGCATGCCAGATCATTAACAAAAAAACTCATTATCTTTTCAACTTACTTTTTAACCGGTGCCGCCCCTCCCATTTCCAGTGCCCGAAAAGGCCTTCGCCTTTGCCGACGCGATGGCCCATATTTCACGACGCCATTGCTGTTGACACACAAGCCCGTTCCTGCTACAGTCCGTTTCCGCAAACAAGACGCTCTATCACCCCACCTTTCTTCACCTCATGGCACCGGAGGCAACCGGCCTCCATCAATCGATCGAGGAGGCTATGGCTAATGAAACAACGGATCAGAATCGCTAACTTATTTCTGTTGATCCTTTCCGGGATCGTCACTGTTTTCATCGCAGTCGGATGCTCATCGTCTGAAACTTCAACGTCGGGAGAACAACCACTGCCCCCGGACTTCTTCTTCGCCGCGCTTCACCCGGTCGACGGCAATCCAATTGCCCTGCAGCTTGTTGCTCAGGGAGTGTCGATAGACGGCGATACGTCGGGCGAAAAGCACGGGCTGATAGTCGACGGCGACAGGATGAGCCCGGAGGAATTGGCCGACAATCAGACAATCAGGAGCTACCTGAAAAACGATAAGACGCTGCTGGTGCTAAATGCAAGCGGCCAGCACAAGCAGGCGCTGGTGAAACTCATAGGCATCGCATTTGGCAACGACACGAGTCTTGGGTACGTCGTGATTCCAGATCCTTCCAACAGTGGAAGACGAATGACGATTATTGATCATCCCCGCGCCATCGAGTGGGATCTTTCCGATTTCAGCGTAAGCAATCCGGAGGGCGACCCAATAGACTTCGAGATGGATGGTGATGCGTTTGTGACAGGCCAGGCGTATTTTAAGAGCGACATTGAAAATGTCACGGGACCCTACCGGTTTGTGGAGCGAATTGTAGACAGATTGTGGGAAAACAGGATAATTCTTGCAGAAGCAAGCGACAACAGCGACATTCCGCCTGAATTGAAGAACTATCAGTGGCGATACATCCCGGAATACGACTGGAAGCTGAATAACGCATGGTGGAGAATGTACAAGGGGCAGGCAAAACTCTACTTCCCATCGCCCCAGTATCCCGAAGGATACCAGGCAGGCAACATCTCGCCCACCGTCTTTGTCAGTCTGTATCTCGACAATTCGCCAAACAACGCCAACGGGGACTTCCAGTACCTCGTGGTTGACCACCAGGGAGCGGCAGACCCGATTTCAGGCCCCAATTCGACAGATTCGGGAAATAATGTGGCCATGCCAATCAATGACAAGTCATATTATTCGCTGTACACCGACCAGGGATACGATCCGGTCAAACTCACCGGGTTCGGTTATGCTCAAATGCAGTACCTGTTCTCATTCACACCAGAGTTTACCGACTATAGCAATTTCCATTTTTACAGCGCAAGCCCGGCGAATAAGGTTGAAGATACGACATATACTTCAGGGTATGATCTGGATGTGGGCTTCAACAAGGAGGGCGTGGAAGGGAGGGCCGGGATAAGCCATGAGACGGAAACCGACGTTTCCGACTGG
This sequence comes from Deltaproteobacteria bacterium, assembly GCA_021737785.1. NCBI lineage: Bacteria > Pseudomonadati > Myxococcota > Myxococcia > Deltaproteobacteria bacterium. The sequence goes on along the minus strand of JAIPDI010000050.1, from coordinate 7,265 downwards.
GAAGTGGACAATCTTTCCAACACCGGTATGATGAATTTTTACTGGAACTGGTACTCGATGAACCCGAAATTCACCGAGCACATCAATCATCTCAACAACAACAACTGCAAACTGTTCCAGCCTCAATCGTCGGGAGTGCTGATGACGAAGCAGGTTTCAAGTGCAACATACAAGTTTCAGATGCAATATGGAGTCAACCAGATATCTGAAGATGCCCGGTACGGAATCATTCATCACTACGTGGGCCGATTCGACGCCAAGAAAAACTTTGCGCAGAGACAGGACGTCACCGTGGATTTCAGCAGCGTGCTGTACCCCATCATGGAACTGATCGCGGCATCTCCAATCCAGGTCAAGGGAGGCTCGCCCTCAACCGGTACGGTTACCATTGACACGCCAGCCCCCGAAGGCGGCGTGACGGTCAGCCTGGAGTCCAGTAACACCACGTGGGCGACAGTGCCCGATACGGTCATCATACCGGATGGGCAGGAGTCGCAGGATTTTACCATTACCACGTATACAGTGACGGGAAGTCCGACGGTGACCATCCGTGCGACGCTCAACAAGGTGACGGTCAACGTGAACCTGGTGGTGAAGGAATAGGTAACCGTAAAACGCAATCGATGGGCATTCGCCATTGCATTTAGGCATTGAGTCGGACCACGGAATCATGTTAATATGCGAGCCATATCCTCCCGGAAATATCCATGGATGGGGGGATGGGGACCAGACTCCCTGCCTTCACCTTTCGCTGCTGCCTGCCCATGCACAGTGTGTGACGCGGTTCCATTCCATAGATTTCCGCCACCCCTTCCGCAATTCGGTCCAGGTCATAACCGTGGCGCTTTAATTCGTAACGGCGCTCATATTCTTGCCCCGCCTGCATAAGAAGGAGGTTAGCCAGGCGCTCTCTCGCCACAGTTCAATCCCAATAATGCGTTTTTCCTGTCAAAAAACGCGATATAGCCCGAAAATGAGGGGCATTTCGAGAATATTCGACTTAATCCCTGGTGGTTAGCTTGGCCCGACCCCCATCACACCCATCATACGAAGCCTGAGTGCGTGATAGGTGATAAGGCGAGGTGATAAGGACTCCCTTTTTCGGGCTCTGACCACACGGGATTCGGCCTTGGGAGCCGAGGGGAATATTGCCCTGGGATATTTTGGCTGCAACGGGGGTTGAAAGATTTGGAACAATATTTGCATGTTCCATCCTCACAGGATAGGGCATGGCAGCCCATAGAAACCATATGCGTTATTGACCCCGGAAACTTATTGAGGATTTGGCTGTGCTGGAAAAGAATTTGATCGTTTCGCAACAAATTGGCCGACAGAAAACCGCCGAACGTTTGGCACAGGAGCGACCCTTATCAAGAGGCTCAGAACGCTCCCGCAATCTCAGCTTTAGCGGGATATTCAGAGCATGCCTTGAAGAAGGGAAAAAGACAGGGCTGACAGCCCAGGATTATCTGTCCAATCCTGTTATTGTAAGATCAGCGCCGTCTTCAGGGGCTTTTCAAAGAAGGATCGAACGCTCTCCAGTCAAGACCATAGAGTCTGCTAAAAAACTGGATCCGCAGCCTACCGATGTTTCCCCCAAAGGCAAGCAAAAAGAGGTAAAAGCTTCCGGAAAAGATACCGTGTCGCAGAAAATCGAAAAAAGTATTCAGAATGCAGCTCAAAAGTATTCATTGCCGCCTGAGCTGATAAGGGGTGTGATTCAGGCTGAATCGAGTTTTCGGGTCCATGCCATTTCTTCTGCCGGGGCCAGGGGCCTGATGCAGTTGATGCCCGCAACAGCCAGTTCCCTGGGGGTAGAAGATCCATTTGATATTGATCAGAATATTGATGGCGGAAGCCGCTATTTGAGATCCATGCTCGATCGGTTCGGAAATGATCTGAATAAGGCCCTTGCGGCGTATAACGCGGGTCCTGGTACGGTTGAACGATACAACGGAAGTGTGCCCTATCAGGAGACCCGGAACTATGTGAAGCGGGTCCGCGAGTATTCCCAAATGACGGCATGACGGCGCGGTCAAGCTGGTGGGAAAAGGTTTCATCAGGGAGGTATTTTTTGCCTCGTGGTTAGGTGAGGTAATCCCTTCGGGACGTCCCGAAAACTTTCCGTCCTGAAAATTTTCACGGTTCATGCGCCGGTTAGGTAATTTTTGTGATCTCCCTTTTATAGCACTGAGGGCAGATACCGTGAGAGGCCATGGCACCGGAAATATCATGGACATATTCTTCCACCGAGATCCACTTGCCCGTTTTATCCTGTACCTTCTTGCAATAACTGCAGATCGGGTAAATCTTACTCAAATCATCAAGCAAACGATCCCGGCGGTCTATCTCCTCCTTGGCTAAAATAATGCGAAGGGACAGTTCGATCATCCTTTTGATCTGCTTGACCAGTTTGATGTGTGTGTCATTATGCGCGTTCTGCTTGTTGTCAAGGAAACACACAGTCCCGAACTGTTTTCCATCGGAGCGTTCAATGGGCAATCCCAGGTAGGAGATCATGTGCAGGTCGACTGCAGCAGGATTGTCTTTCCACTGAGAATCTTGGAGAGCATTTGAAATTAGATTAAGCCCCCTGCTTTTCAGAGTATGCTCACAGTACCATCCGGAATCCGGGTACTGTGACTTGTACGCTGCCGGATAGGGGTTGCCCTCAGTCTCACTTGAGAGGAGGATCTCAATTTCATTACCGTCAACGCGCGTGATCAGCCCCGCAGGCACGCAAAGGATCTCAGCTGTGTCATCAAGCAGGTTCTGCCATTCTTTCAAAACGTCTTCGGTGATCTTTTCCCGATTGTACGGGTTTGCATCCATATTTTCCATATTCATCCCCATGTTTTTTGTATAAGATAACGTCTTATAAAGTACTAAACCTAACGTGGAATTCGATTAACGTCTTTAGGTCCAGCACTCGAAGGGTGTGGGCTCTGAAATCAATTTCCACCGTGTGCTCAGGAAATCCTCATAGGATCTCCCCCCTCAATAATTGCCAATACATCCAGCGGGCCAATACGGGTCGTAAGGAGCACGTGGCCCTTCCCCGACAGGTCGAGTGTCTTTGGTTCAATCAACTTGTCATCCAAGCGACGCTGAACAGCCTCAATAGATTTGAGAAAGGCAAATAACCTGGCGATATTCTCAGGGGATTGGTTGTGAACAATGTCCACATCCATTGTTGTGACCGGGGCTCCTTGGATTAGGCGGCAAGGCCTCCGACCAAAATAAAATCGACCTTTGCCTTTAGAAGCCCCTCCAGAGCTTCACTCAGGCTTGCGCTCGTTGGCTTTCCGCTGCCTGTAGGCATCTCTCAGCTCCAGAATTGTACGAAAAGCGTTATCGTTTGCCAGCAATCGCTCTTCGGGCGACATCCTTAAGAACATGGCGACTAATCCCTTGTCCACACCGGAGTGGTCATCAATTTTGGGTTCCTCAGACATGCTATGACCTCTTTTGAACTATGAAGCGATCCTGTTAGCGAAGAACTCTCGGCTTAACTGGAGCGCGTTTTAAGCATGCCTTATACATAAAATATGAGTCAAGCGTAGCCCCCTTTATTACACTTGGTTTAGGCAGCATGTAACGGTTGAATGTGAGATAGTTCCTTGTGAAACAGCTGTTCGGAATCCCACAAATCCCGGGAATGTTGTGCAGTCAGCCAAAATTCTGGAGAGTTTCCAAAAAGGCGAGATAATCTAAGCGCCATAGCAGGTGTTATGGCACGCCGTTCTCTCAAAATTTCATTCACAGTTTGGCGTGACACCCCCAGGGCCTTAGCCAAGGTCGTTGCGGTCAGATCAAAATCCGGCATGAAGTCCTCTCTGAGCATTTCACCAGGATGTGTTGGCGGCATTTCTCGCTTCTTTGAGTTAGATAAAGCCATCTTCCTATCCTCTAATGATAATCGGTTATTTCAACGTCGTAGGCATCGCCTTCAAGGAAACGGAAACAAATTCGCCATTGGTCGTTGATCGATATTGAATGTTGTCCTTTTCGATCTCCTTTTAGTGCGTGCAGCCGATTACTTGGGGGAACCAAGAGGTCATTCAGGTTCGTTGCGTAATGGATGTATTCCAAGCGCCTTACAGCTCTCTTGGCCAAATCGGGTGCCAGGCGTCTTGATTTGCCAACAGTAAAAAGCTGCTGCGTTTCCTTATCGGCAAATGTTTTGATCATGTTAGGATTGTAAATCGTCACGTGACAATTGTCAACCGAAATAGCGTTCACTCAAATGGACTGACGATACGGATGGGGACCAGAATCCTTGCCTTCATCTTTCGCTGCTCCTACTGCACAGCATCTCACCCGGCTCCATAAACTTCAGCCACTTTTTCGGCAATTCCATCCAAGTCATAACCCTGACACATTGATTCGTAACGGCACCCAACAAATTCCCCCGCCTGCATGAGCAGGAGGTCAGCCGGGCGCTCTCCCGCCATGGTTCAATTCCAATAATGCGTTTTCCCTGCCAAAAAGCGCGACATAAACCGAAAATGAGGGGGCATTTCGAGAGTATCCGTTTTAATCCCTGGTAGTCAGCTTGGCCCGACCCCCACCACTGACCTCTCTGATCAGCTCACCGCATAACCGGTCAGCAGCCTTCGCATGATCGAGGCAACAGGAACGCTCCGTCCCGGTGCAAAGAAGGAGGTGTACGTGGTTGGTCATGAGCCTATGCGTAACAGGGCGTCATTATATCCCGCGATGTCAATTTTATTTATACTCGGTGCGTAAGTATGGACAAGACTTGATCCGTTATCACAGCACAACACCACCAAACGTGCTTACACCAATTTGCATGAGGTCCTCACTGATAATCAGGTTTCCCAAGAAGTTCTGCCCGGCATTTTCCAGATGCGACATCGGAGCCATGCCCGGCACGATATGGTTGATAACCAGCGTCTTGACATTGCAAAACGTTGCAACCTGCCCGACCCGTTCAATTTGCGTGTGCGCGCTTAACATGTGCTCCTTAAGGACATAAAGCGGTGAGGTCTTGGCCGGGTTTTCCCCAAACTTTTTATTGACCCATGCCGTGTCGATAACCTCATGAACCAAAACATCAGCGCCGTCAGCAAGTATCTGCAGGTTGCCATAAGCGAGTTCCGGATCTCCTTTCACAAGGTCTCGGTTGCCTGTAGTGTTGGGGCCCGTATCGCCCGAGAAAACTACCGATCCATCAGGCGTGTCGAACCGAAATGCAAATGCCGGATATGCCTGATGATGATCCACGAGCGTGGCCTGCACGCTGACGCCGTTTTCGTCTCTGCCACCCCCCGCGGGATATACCGGAAACGGCGCCATCAAAGGGCAGGTGGGGCTGTCCTGGGTTTGGAGAAGCCTGCCGATCTCAGTAACCTCCACCAGACTTCTGTAGTTGGGATATCCGTCATCGAGCATGAGATCATTGACGGCCTGGGCAAAGGCCTGCAGGACAAGGTCGGTCATCTGTATGGTACCGGGCGTTGGAGTGACCAAGGCAGGATCCGAATTGTCTGTCCAGATAATCCATGAGTCTATCTCCTTATCCGGGATATTGGGATTATTGTTGATATCCAGCTGTCCTCGGTTGCAGGGACCTATGACCTGCAGTGGATTTTGGCCCCAGCCATAAGGCGAAGGATTGCCGAGATGGCACCCGGCACCGATCAGGAGTAAGTTGGCGTAATCGGCGATATGGTCCTGATGGAGATGCGTAAAGAAGAGCGCTTTCACTTTGTCGAGAAAGGTAGAAGACGGATTGTCCATATATGAGCCGTCCGCATTTACAACACTCTGTGAATTGAACGCCTCGTTAAGCCGGGCAGTGGAACCCTGTCCAAGATCAATGAGATAGATCGTGTCGTTAACGACCAGCGCCGATGAGGAGCTCGCGCGGTTTGATCCCGGCCAGTAGCTCACACCACCGGATGACCCCAGGATCACGAGCCTGGTGTTAAACCTGTCCGGACCGCTGGCAGCTGTGGACCCTGAAGAGCATCCTCCCAGCACTGTCCCGCAGAGGCCTGTCAGGAAAGGCACCGCGGCAAGGGATCCGGCGCCTTTAAGAAAAGCCCGCCGTGACAGACGTTGTTTAATTGCTTCGCCAACCAAATTCATGAATACCTCCTGTTGTCTGACCGATGGTATCTGGCCACTGTGCTCGAAAAGGAAAGAGGTGATAACAGGTTATAAGAACTCGTTTTTTTGAGCAAGAGATATACCCAAAACGGGTTTGGGCGTCAAGGGAAATGTGTCCGCAGGATGTTGTAGTCCGAGCGAGTCGCCACAATAGGAGAATCTTGGTTCGGGACGGGCGTGCATTTGGTGAGCGTCACGTGCTCCTATGACGCCGGGAAATCCGAAAATGATGGGAATTGGGGTATACGAACCATTGGAAGCAATCATTTCTATTAAGGCAGGCGGCGAATGTCTCTGAATACTGGGATCCACCGCCTATAGCCGACTATGTTGAACTCAACATAATACAAGATTCGGCATGACCGCCCATGCGTAACAGGGCCTCATTGTTTCCTCTACGAGACCGGATAACCGCTCAAGGAAATCCTCCCTGTCTTTGTCATCCTCAAAGATCCTTCTCAGTTCGATTCCTGGGATGATGATGCGATGCAGGGCTGAAGGACCATCTATGCGAGCTTGGCGGGGCATGGATTCCGATTACCCACTTCATCCTAAGATGTCAACAAAGAAACAACGTTCTGCCAACGTCCCGTTCTGCCTGTAGCCATCTCTCAGCTCCAGAATTGTACGAAACGCGTTATCGTTTGCCAGCAATCGCTCCTCGGGCGACATGCTTAAGAACATGGCGACTAATCCCTTGTCCACACCGGATTGCTTATCAATTTTGGGTTCCTCAGACATGCCATGACCTCTTTTGAACTATGAAGCGATCCCGCAGTTCGTCCTTACTGCTCACTTGAATCCGGCTTTGCGCAGGGCGTCCATCCGACGTTCCAGATGAGCCGCCTCTTTATATCTGTAGGTGCCTAGTCTGTCAACGCGCGCCAAGGAGAATCCGGGGTCGAGCCTGCGCACCTCTTCCGCATGGTTGCGAGCCTTCTCCTCCAGACCCAGTTCCCCGTAAATCTCCGCCAGGAACAGATGCGCACTGTTAACCGAAATTCGTGGCCAATTTCATTTTCAGGGCCGAAATCAGGCTATTCTTAAAATCGGCATCTAATAATTTCAATAGGTTATGTTATCCATAAAGGATGTAGTGCCAAAAAATGATCACCAGGGCTTGACTCGGG
>JAIPDI010000049.1 GCA_021737785.1 Deltaproteobacteria bacterium | reverse complement strand
GGGGTTGATCTATTTGTAAGACCGCTCGGTTCATAACTGTGCATGTCTCCGGCGAGAGTCTTCAGGAAAGCCGGATGCGGGAAATCCGCACGTCCGGTTTGAGGAGGGGGAGGGGATACCCCCCTCCCTACTCTACTGTGAGATATGGTTATTCCGGCTGTCAGGCCGTGTCAGGAAAGGAGGTAATCCAGTATGGCCGCGGCCCCGTGCATCTTGTTTTCGGCCTGCTGCCAGACGATGGACCTGGGCCCTTCGATGACGTCGTTGGTGATTTCCAGGCCCCGGTGGGCAGGGAGACAGTGCATCACCACGACATCGTCGGCCGCGATTTCCAGCAGTTCGGCATTAATCTGGAAACCCTGAAAGATCTTGAGTTTTGTCTTTTCTTCTTCTTCCTCCCCCATGCTGACCCAGACGTCTGTATAGAGGATGTCGGCCCCGGCCGCCGCCTCTTCCGGGCGATCGAATACATTCAGTCTGGCTCCTGTTTTGGCTGCAATTTCCGTCGCCGTGCGCAGAATTTCTTGGTCCGGGGCATAACCTTTGGGGGAGGCCACATCCATGTGCATGCCTGCCAGGGCGCAGACCAGCAGCAATGAATGACAGACATTGTTTCCATCGCCGATATAGGCAAGCTTGAGCCCCTCGACCCGCCCTTTTATTTCGAGGATGGTGAAGAGGTCGCAGATCGCCTGGGTGGGGTGGTCGAGGTCGCTTAGGCCGTTGATCACCGGAATATTGGAATGACGGGACAGGTCTACCACTGTCTGATGGGCATAGACCCGTGCAACAATAGCATCGAGATAGCTTCCCAGCATTCGTGCCGTATCCTCGATCGGTTCCCCCCGTTTGATCTGGAGGTTGCCGGGGGCGAGATAGATGGTGGCGCCGCCCAGCCGGAGGATGGCCGACTCGAAGCTGGTCCGGGTCCGGGTTGAGGGCTTCTCAAAAAGGATGCCGATAACCCTGTTTTTAAGAGTGTCGATCGGTTTGCGCGACCTGATGCGGGATTTAAGATCCCGGGCCCTCTCGAAAATGGCGAACAGGTCCTCTGAGGAGAGATCGGCGGCTGTCAGCAGTGACCTTGTCATGGGATACCTCCGCTGGTTGAACTGGAACCGCTAGTGAACGCTAGTGAACGCAAATAGACGCAGTGCCTGAACGAAACCACGGGAAATCAAGAAACAGTCGAATGTGAGAATCTGTTTTGTTAAGCTTGAATTTATTCCATCAATTTTCAATTTTCAATTCTTCAATATTCAATTGTGCCTGACGGGGTTTTCGTCAGGCACAATTTACTGCGTCTTGTTGTCCGTTTATCCCCTCATAATTTAATTGAATATAAATTTCAACCGATTATTTGTCCTTCAAAGCGCCTAAGGAAAGAGGGTTTGGTCGAGGTATGCAAACGCCAGGTCTAAGAGCGCCGAATCATCCTTCATCAACCTGTTGCGGGCCGAGGGTTCAATCTTGTAGGCCTCCGCCAGGCCGCTCTTAAAGACAAATTCCCTGAAAAGATCGATGTTGTAGCAGGCCACCAGGACCTTCTGCTGCTGCCCTTGGTTCAGGTGGACGCCGCGGTCCCTCCTGGGATGGAACAGAAGGCCCAACATCCTGTCATTCATCTGAATATAAGGGCCAAGCCCCTGCTCTTCCTGCCAGTCCGCCAAACTCTGAATCTTTTCTTCCTTTATCCCCTGACAGTACGGCGTATCCAGGAGGTAGAAAAATGCCTCGGGCGGGGTCCCGTTTTGCCCTATCCCCGACGATCGTCCCAACGGATAGAGGCGGCAGGCCGTGGGCCGGTCATCATAGATGGTGCACCCTTCGGAACCGACAAACGGGCACTCCCCGGTCCCGTCCCCCATTTTCACCGACAGGATCGGGAAGCCGGACAGGGGATCCAGGCGGTAGAGCGCATATTGTTCGAGGAAATAATCCGAGTGAAGCCCGAGGGCCTTCCGTATCCTCAGAATGTCGTAAGGCGTTAACGGAAGATGCTTGTTCCGGCAGCACTGGTTGAAGCACGAAAGACCGTTGTGACACGAAAAGCAGAAGGTGTCGGTCAGGCCCAGCCGCTTTTCAGCAGCGGGCGCCGAATCTAAGAACATATTGTTTACTACTCCCTAAAGCGGATACCCGCAACCAGAATATCACACAAAGACACAGAGCACACAAAGGATCTTTTTTTTGTAAAGAAACGGCAACATGCCCTTTTCTTTTGTTCTTCGTGTCTCCGTGTGAGTCTATATAATAATATGTACTGAGATACAAACAGATTTTCTTGTTCCTTGTGAAAGAAAACTAGGCGAAAAGATACTAATATTCACCGCTCTCTTATCTCGCCCCCTGATCCCGAACCTGTGAAATGGCTACCGGAAAGCCTACGGAAAAGGTGGTGCCCCCTGAAGAAAAGCAGTCTGATGTGGTCTTTATAAACGGGCAGGTCGATATTCTTCCCGGGCATTCATCCGTGTCATTGGGGATGAATCGGCAGCGGGTGCTTTCAAATTCCACCGAAAATCCAAAGCGTTCCGAGAAGACCTTGGTCCGCAGCAGATCCGAACCGCTTCCCCCTGCATTGAACTGGTAGGGCCTTTTTGACGAATAGTTCATTGTGTCCTGGGTATGGAAAAACCCATGGAAGATCAGCTTCTGGTTTTGGGGGCTGATGCCGACGCCGTAATCGCGAATATAGACGCAGATCTCATGGTCCGTGCAATTGAGACCCATCTCTATCCGCCCTTCATCCGGGGTATTTTCTATGGCATTTTTTAAAAGGCCTTCAAAAACCTTCCTCAGGACCCTTTCGTCAGCATTCAATACGTGTCCCTTCTCAAGATCCGTGATGATTTCCAGGTCCCTTTCCTGTATGGCTGAAATGGCTTCATTGGATATGACGTTCAACAACTCACAGAGTTCTGTCCTTTCTGCATGCGTATCCTCAATGCCGTAAACCGATTCGATGCGCTTCAGGACCCGGGCCAGGGCTTCGGCGTGTCGCGCATCCATTTCGTCACCGCATTCTTCCACAAAATCAGCCGCGGACGCGACCATGTAACGAATCTGGTCCTTTTCCTTGAAGGTTCTCAGATTGAGTATGTCGTCAATCTTCGCCTGAAGTTCCGTCAACCGCTTCACATTGCGTATTCCCCTATGGATCATTCTTGACTGTTTCGGGTCATCTCTTTCATGAAGGTCCTTGAAAAGGCGGTCAAAGATGGTTGCGATAAGCGCCAGCGGGGTTTTCAGTTCGTGCGACAGGTGATTTATGGCCCTTTCAATCGCCTTATTCAGATCCTTCAGCTCCTCGACAACCATCATATTTTCCAGGGCGACGGTCACGTAATTGGAGACAAAGGTCAATAATTCCATGTCGTCGTCGGTGAAATCACCGGAACGCTTGTTGAGAGATTGAAGTGCGCCGATACAGCGGCCGGCCCAGTTGACAAGGGGGACGCACATGATATTTCTGGTCCTGAATCCGGATTTCTTGTCCACCTCGGAATAAAAGCGCGGATCGTTGTATGCGTCATTAACGGATACCGGCGCCCGATGGCTGAAGACCCAGCCGGCTACCCCGTAATCCGAAGGGATGCGGATCTCCCTCTTTTTCAGCCCGACCCCCACAAGCGACCACAGCTGGTCCGCCTTTTCATCGTGCAGGAATACGGTGCTCCGTACAGACTCCATGACCTCATTGGTCTGATAAATGACCACCTCAAAGAGGCGGTCCCTGTCCATTTCCGAGGCGATGACCCGTCCCACATGAAAGGCCTTCTTGTATCGGCCGAGCCGCTCCCTCATGACCCGATCGCTTTCTCGTCGGTCGGCTGCAAGGATTCCCGGATCTCTTTGATCATTATCGGTCATTTTGGCCTCCCGTTGTTCTCACACAGGGCCATCCCATAAACTGCCCAAAAGCGGCATAGCCGAAACCCATCCCGCCCAGGCGGTACTCACACAGAGCCACAAAGCCCACAAAGAAAAACCCTCCAAATGGCTGTCTCGGTTATTTGACCGGGGTGAAACCCTATACCGCACTATTCCAATCAATTAGAAGGCTATTACAACAACAAGAAACTCTGTGGCTTTGGGGCTCTGTGTGAGCGTTCTTTGGTTCTGTGCCGGCTTGTCTGGGTTAGAATCGTCGACAGGGTCTTTCGCAAGCCTGATCAGATAGTGGAGGCGGTTCAGGTCATGGGTTGAATGGCGGGGCTATGCTTCTACCAAACCTTCCCCTAGTGCCGCTTTGTGCAGTCGATTATCAAACGTCAACAAGAGCAATTCAGGCAGTTCCTTTTGAAGATTTTTTGCCGTGGAAAGATGCCATAAATCCGCCCCTCTCAGAGGCCATTTTTCCGAGAGAAACCGGACCATGATGCATTGAGGCCAAATCGTCAATTTCCTCCAGGGGCCTTCTTCAAGCGCTTCATATGCTAAGACACCGGAAAGGAGGGTCTCTCTTTGCAACAGGCTTCCCGCGATCCGTCAACATGATCTCGCTTCCCTTACGGGCCAGCGTGATCAATTTGCTCAAATGAATTTTTGCCTATCTGATACCGACCGTTCTGGTGTGCATCACCCCCTCGCATTACCCCCATAACTTGTGGTCATTGTAACCACAATGGAATCGGCGTGTCAGGGGATCATTCACTATTCCACCGTTATCCCGACCGAATCCATCCAGGTGGCGTCCGGGATCCCATCCGCATTGCCGTCCACGGCAAAATAGAAGATGTAGTGCCCTTTCGGGAGGGGCATGTTCAAGACCTCCACGGGCGTGGATAGCGGGATCAGAGGGGTCTGGATGCACCGGTGGATACCGGGCTGCCAGCCCATCGTATGAATATAGGTGTACCAGGAAAAGGGGGTGTAGGCCGCCAGCCACCAGTCCGCATCCCGACCGGCCCAGGCCCCGGGGTCGAGGGTGACGGCTACGGAGACCAGGTTGCCCGAAGATACCGTGATGGACCCGTCCTGGCCGTTGGCCTTGATGTCGGATGCAGGCTGCGCCCCGGGCGGCGGCGGGGGCTCTTCTTCATAAACGCGGTTCAGCTTTTTTCCTTCGAGTCCCCTGCCGGCCTGGACAGAGAATTGGGTCCCGCTGTTGTCGGGTGGGATGAGGAGTCTCACATCGTTTTGGGCCGTGACTTTGAAGAAGTACCCGGTTCCCGGCGCAAGGGAGTCCCCTACTCCGCGTTGCACATAACCGGAATAGGGGCCGGTTCCGGTATACTCCCACACCACATGTCCGGTCAGAGGATTGGCCTCGTCGGTAATGAAATAGGTGTTTGTCCCGTCGCTGACCGCAATTTTGGACAGTTCTATTCCCGTGTCGCTCCAGGGGAGGCCGATCATGTGCCATGAATTACCCTTCAGATTCATCGGATATGTCCCTTTTGGTTCGGTGCCGCCTGAAAAGAGGACCTCTGTGGCGTCCCGGCTGATGATCCAGGCGGCATTGCCCGGGGCATAGGGCATGGACTGGATCGAAGGGCTGTTTATCTCATAATACGCGTTGTTTACATAGAGAAAGATGCGCCAGCTACCCATGGGATTATAGAACCCCAGGGTCTTTTCCATGAGTTGCAGGAAGTCCTTGACGGTTCCGGTATAGAGCGGCACCGTGAACATCCGGTAGTCCGTTGCCACGCCTGTCCCGCCCGGAAGGGTGTAAACATACTGGGACAGGGGCGCGCTGGTGATGGTGCGCAGGGCTGACATGGACATGTTTTTTGGATCTGTGGGGCTGTCAGTCACAAGGACCTGCCATTTGTAGGACCCGTAGGGCGCCCTTGGCACGCTGTCGGGTATGGTACAGGAGGTTTCCGTACTGTAGGGCGATTCGTACCAGACGATCCGCGAATTGTAATCGCGTATGCGAAGCTTGTAATAAAGGGTCCGGCTGTCCGAGACCGGCGCCCAACTGAATGTGCGCCCTGTATACACGTAGGCATTGGGGGCAGGGGACCTCGATGCCTCGGAAATGGGTGAAATGGGGTTGTATGTGAATGCCTTGGTCTGGGTGTAGGTGTTTGAATCCGTATCCGTTAACTCAAAGGTGTAGGTCCCGTCAGGGGTGGGTAGAGGCCCGCCCCCGCTAAAAAACCCTTCGAAGACGGGCGTGTGAAATCTAAAACTGCGGTTGTTGTGGAGATAGACGGTCCCATTCGGCCCGGTGACATTGAAGGAACTGATATCCCACGGGGCCAGATTAATATTGCGGGCCGCAAACCAGTTGGCTGAATAATCAGGGCAGGCGAATGAAAGTGTAAATATTTCTGTCAGATCGGGGGGGAACGCTTTTGTGCCGGTGTAGAAATAGAGGGTGTCGCTGAAATGCCGGTTCTCCCCGGTCACGTCATTGACCCGGACCCACCAGTAATACGGGGTGTCGGGTTGGAGATACCCTTCGGGGACCGTGACCGTTGTGCCGCCGGTTGTCTCGAAGTACCATATGGCCTGGCCGTCGCAGTCATAAATAAATAGCTGGTAAGTGAATGCGCCGGCAACCTCATCCCAGGTCAGGGTGGGCGTGGTGGTCCCCACATAGGCGTAATTGTCCTTCCCTTCCACCTTCATGGTGGATGAAGCCACTTGTGGGACAGTGGCGTCATAGGTGAAATTCCTGGTCACCGTGGCTGTACGGCCCAGGCTGTCGGTGATCACGAAGGCATAGGCGCCGTTTTGTAAAACCGATGGCACACTGGCAATATATGTGGTGCCCAGTTGCCTGAAGGGGGGTTGAAGCATATTTAAGTTAAATGTTCCCGAGGGACCGGTAGCCGTAAAGGAGGCCACATCCTGCGGGCTTGGACCGCTGATGCGTGCCCAAATATGGGTCTGGATGGTTCCATCTGCGAGATGGGCTGAAAAGAGCGCGCTGGAAGTGATTTTCGGCCCCGGGTAGGCATCCTTGGATGAATCCAGAGAGAAATTGACGGGTGATGTGTTGCCTCCTGAGACGACGGTCACGCTGTCGGCCTGATCGCAGATAAGCGTGCCGCCGCCGTCGTTGCCGTTCCACCATTCCAGCTGGTAGTGCTGAGGCGTGGTGCATGCCGCGTTGGCCGCGAGATAGTAGGTCTGGGGCGGGAGATTAGAAATGGTGTAGTTGCCGTTGGCGTCGGTCTGTGCCCCTGCATATCGATTGCTCGCGCACTGGTGCATGAAGGCGCCCACGCATACGTTTGCCAGAGGGGTGACGCCATCGCCCTTAAAAACCTTCCCTGAGATGGAGCCGCTGGTCCCCATGGAAAAATTGATGTTGGGGGTGGTCTGACCTGGGCCGATCCATACGGCCGTAGCCCAGTGGGGGTCGTAGGCGTTGTTGTAGTATTCAGTCAGGTACCCCCCGCCCGAGGCCTCAACTTTCAGGTATCCCGGCTGTACGTTGGTTAAGCTGTACGTCCCGTCCGACTGGCTCGTGGTGCACCAGTTGGTACCGCCCGGGAAGGGCCAGGCGCAGATCTGTATACCTCCAAGGGGCGTCGTTCCGTTACTTTGGTACACGGTGCCGGTGATGGTTGTGCCCTCGACGTTTATAAGTGAAAAATCGATCCCGGGCGTGTCCTGGCCTATTGTTATGGGCACGGCCGTGGCCTGATCACAGGTGAGGACGTTGTTGTACCATTCGTCCCTGTAATACAGACCCGAACGCGGGGAATCTGTATTGACATACGTGTTGCCCTGGGGAAGGCCGGCAATACGGTATTCACCGTTCGGGTCTGTATTCATACTCCCTAACCAGTTGCCGCCGCAGTTTTGAGAGTGTGCGACCACTTCAAGATTCGGGATTGGATCTCCGTTGGTGTCGGTCACCTTGCCGGATAAGGACCCTCCGGCTGCAAGGACAAAATCAATGTTGCCTGTGGTTTGCTCCACCTCTGCGGCCACTGGCGCTGCCTGGTTGCAGTCGGGTGTACCATCCCCATCATTCCACCATTCCAGGACATAATTCTGATACACGTGACTGCCAATCGCGAGAACATAATAGGTGCCGGTCGGAACAACCACCATGTATTCGCCGGTTTCGTTTGTTGACGAGTGGTACCAGTTTCCAACGCATTTGTTGTCGATCGCATTTACCGTTATGTTGTTCAACGGATTTCCGCCGCCATCGGTGACCCGGCCGGAAATGACGCCGCCAGCATGCAAAGAAAAGTCGATGTTGGGGGTATCATCGTCCACGGTTACCTGAACCGCCGTGGCGTAGTCGCAATCGGTAACATTGTCGTACCATTCGGTTATGTAGGCCAGACCTGAACAGGTGGCGCATGCCGTTACGTAAGTATTGCCACCGGGCAGACCGGTAATCTGGTAGTTCCCGTTTACGTCCGTCTCGGTGCCCCCCAACCAGTTGCCGCCACAACCTTGAGCCTCCGCATATATATGGAGATTCTGGATTGGATCGCCGTGAGAATCGGTCACCGTGCCGGATACAGATCCCCCGGCTGCAAGGGCGAAATCGATGTTCCCGGTGGTCTGGTCGGCCAGGGCGGTTACAGACGTCGCCAGCCTGCAGTCAGGTGTTCCATTGCCCTCGTTCCACCATTCCAGGGTGTAATTCTGATGGGAGGGGAATGCATGCGCCACAACATAAAGCTTTCCTTCGGGAACAGGAATAGCGTAGTCCCCGTTTTCGTCTGACACAGATCCATACACATTTCCATTGCATTTGTTGTCAACCGCATTCACGCGTATATCGCTCAACGGCGTGCCTGTTGAATCGGTGACCCGGCCTGAGATGGTTGCCGTATAGGTGCCGGAGTATTCGTAGCAGCCGATGTCAAAACCCGACCCCTGGGGTCTTGGGTCGCCGTTGATGTCGATCGACACCGGATCGTACGGGGGATTTGGAAGAGGGGGGATCTTATCGATACACGGAGAGCCAGGCTGAAGGGCGTGGCCGGTGGCGGCGTACTGGGGGTCGGACGAGATGTCGTTCCCCCCGGCGGCGCACCCGTAATAGTTGACAGAACCACCGGCCCCGTTGTTCCAGACGTCGTTGTAATCAATGGTCGTCACCGGTCCATCGCACCAAATGCCGCCTGCCCCGAAATTGGTGATGATGTTGTATTTTATATCCGGATCGATAGTGGCCGTGGTGGAGTTTCCCACATGGATACCATAATATGGGCCGTGATCCAGGGTGTTGTGGTAGATGACGGGGCTGGCCCCTGCAAGCCCGTCCCAGCTCTCCACGCCAATGCCCTGAATCATGTTATACAGACTGGTATCGGTTTCATAGATCAGATTGTTCCAGATCTGAGGGGAGGCTTCGTAGGTCTCTCCCGCAACCATGATGCCGTCGCCGTTGTCGTAGACCCTGTTTTGCCAGATGATCGGGCTGCAGCCCTGGACCAGTATCCCGAAGGAAAAGTTCTCGTACACCCTGTTTTGGAAGATAACGGCGTCGCTGTATTCCACATAAATGCCGTCGCCGCCTTCTGTGGTGGTCGTCCAATAGATCGCACTGTTCAATACGGCAGAGTCGGGAGAGGATTGTATCTTTACCCCGTAGTCCCGATTGGAATAGATCTGGCAATTGTCAATGGTATTCCCGGTCCCGGTTTCTTGAAGAAACACGCCATAGCCATTGTGGTGGATGTCGCACGCCTCGATGATATTGCTCTGGCTCCCCGCCCCGGTAATATAGACCCCATATTCGTTATACTGGAGGTTGCAATTGACCACGGCATTGTTTAATCCGGAAATCATAATGCCGCTGCTGAATGCTGCGAAATTCTTGATGACAAGGTTGGTGACCACCGCGTTCGAGCCCTGAATCTCCAGCCCATCCGCCCAAATGGCGGCGCCGGTGGCGTCGATGACGGGTTTGGGGTCATCATTGCCAAGAATGGTCACGTAGCTCTGCATAAGAATCAGTTCGGCATCGGCCTCAGCGACCACGCTGTAGGTCCCTTGGGCCACGTACACGATGCAGGTATCCGTTGATGTGAGGGGTGAGAGGGCGTTGATCTGCTGAATGGCGTAATGAAGGGTTTTCCAGGCGCCAGCTCCTGAAGATGTGCCGTGGCCTGTGTCATCGGTACCGTTGTTGATGTCTACATAACGCTCATATGTGGCAGCATGACAGGGTATGGGCCCGGAGAAGAGGAGCAGGCAGAACCCGAAAAGGAGAAAAGTAAATGTTTTCTTTGTTGTCCATTTTTTGATCACCATCACAAAACCTCCCTGTAAAAAACACCCCTTTCCCCTCGCCTCGCTTCGGGGACGCTTGAAAATTCATGCCATTTCTCTGATGATGCCCGATTGCAGGGCCATTCAGTCTTCAAAAGAACGGGATCGCTGGTTGTATCATCGTGACTTCACGATCCCGGTTGAGTCATAAAACTTGATGCATTCGTAAAAAGTCGTCACCCCGTTGAAAAACGGGGTCCAGAGGTTTTGTAACTGATTGAATATACTGGATTCCGGCTTTCGCCGGAATGACGAAAAATGACATTTCCTGACTTTTTACGAGACCATCAAACTTCCGGTATGCCGCGGTGGCTGGTCCCTTCGGAATAGGGCTTCGAATGCTTCTCGTTTATCACATTGACTTGCCCCGGTTTAGATTTCCCGGGAATGAATTTATCGCCCATCGCCTTTAAGGTCAGGGAAAGCGAAGGTCTTCATTTTAGCCTCCCGGCGGCGTTGGAGGTCCGGGCAATGTGGTTGTCGACCATGTGGTCGTTGTTGTCGGCCGCGTCGTGGTGGTCGACGTTGTGGTCGTTGTTGTCGGCCAGGTCGTTGAGGATGTGGACGTGCTGGAGGTGCTGGACGTGGACGTGCTGGAGGTGCTGGATGTAGATGTCGTTGACGTCGACGTGGTTGAAGTTGTGGATGTCGTCGAAGTCGTTGATGTGGTGGACGTTGTAGACGTTGTAGACGTGGATGTGGATGTAGACGTGGATGTGCTCGTCGTTGTTGTGGTCGTCGTGGTCGTCGTGGTGGTTGTCGTTGTTGTCGTCGTAGTGGTCGTAGTGGTCGTAGTGGTCGTAGTGGTGGTGGTCGTGGTTGTTGTGGAACTCGTGGTGGTGGATGCCCCCAGACTTCGTTGTGTCGTTGAAGGCTGGGTCGTGGTGGGCGCGGTGGTGGTTGACATTGTGGTGGTGCCCTGGGTCGTAGAGGCTTCCGTTGTCGTTGCCTCGGTAGTGGTGTCTTCGGTAGTGGTTGCGTCGTCGAATTCCATTTGAAGCTGCTTGAACTGGTCCTCGGTTAGCAGGACCGGCATGGAGGGATCATCACCTTTCAGGACGTTGGTGGAGAAATTCTGGGTCAGGTCGATAAATTGTTGAGGCGTGAGGACGTTTGAGACCTGAACCATATTTTCGAAACAGATCACCTGGGTAATGGTGCTGGACTGGACCCAGACCAGAAAGAGGGTCCCTCGAACCCCCACCACCGCGGTCGGGGTGCGTATCTCGAAGTCCTTTTTCTTGAACTTCATCAGGTCCTTGGCAAATACCCTGACCTTTCCGATATCCACCTTGAAGGATGCGGTCCGCTTCTGTTCCTTGGCATTGAATTCAAACTGATCCAGGTTGAGGTCGGCCTTTTCCCCCATGGTCAGGATGCTGCCGTCCTTGAGTTCGATGCGGAGCGTGGAATCGGGGCCGGTCTTGATATGGTCCCCCAGAAGAACGGGCATTCCCACGGTGACCTTCACAGGACTGGAAACGGCCTGCCTGATAAGGGTTGCCGTCCCCTTGAGCCGCGTCACCTTGCCGATTGCGTCGGCGGCATGCGCTGTCAGAGGGAGGACTAAGAGCAACAGGGCCATGGCCATAACCCGTTGCAAGGAGGTGCTCGAAAAAAATGTTCGCATTTTCATTTTCATCATGGCGTCCTTACCGAAGTATTCTCACACAGAGACACGGAGACACAAAGATGGCTCAATACGTGTGGTTGGATCTTTTTCTTTGTGGGCTCTGCGGCTCTGTGTGATGCCAAAAGGCATTGCGACGATCCCTCAATTCTCAAAAGCTGTATGTCAGAGATAGAATATACATGTTTTTTTCAAAGGTATACAGGTCTTTATTATTTTCATAAAAGTCGGAGTCGTTTTTTAAATGGATATAGTTGAACGTGAGGAGGAGCCGTTCGATAATATAACGGTTCAAGGTGACGCTCACCGTGTATGTCTTGTCAAGTCTCTCGGAGATCGGAATGCTGAATTCAGGATATTCGGTCCGCATGTATGCAAAAGATACGTCGCCCGTGATGCCCCAGTATATGGGAGCCGAAATGCCTGCAAAGAATTCGTGATACCTGTAAACAGAACTCTTGTCGCCGGATTGTTCATAGGCATGCCGATATCCCACCCTGGGAAAACATTCGGTTCCCGGAATCTTGTAGGATTGGGTAATGTCGGCCCCGTAACGGGAGGCGTCCGCGGTGATCCCATCCAGATAATCTTTGATCTGGTAGCTGAAATTGATATCGGTCCTGAGATCGTACGGTTCCAGGATGGTGATGGAGGGCACAAAGCTGTGCATCCGCAGTCTCGCATATGAGTTATTGGCAAAGGTGAGATAGATGGGAGGATTGATGCTCTGCTTTTCGCCACCGGCATAAAAATAACTGAAATCATATTGAAAACGGAAATAGACCGGATGAAAATTTCCTTGAATATAGGCATGGGGGCTGTGGGAAGTGACATTGTTTTGGGTCCAGTCCCTGTATCCTATGCTGAAGAGGGAGTATCCCGCCCCGATTTCCAAGTCTTTTCGGTTGAGAAATTTGTATCCGCCGATGAGAACGAATGTCTGAAACTGGTCCCCTTCGCCCAGACCGCCGCTGACAGGTCCGCCCGTAATCTCTTCCAGGGGATTGCGGGGGACATTGTCATCATAGCCCCAGTTGAGTGTGGTGGTAAGATACCATGGTTTTCTGGCCCATGCGGCCCGGCCCACATGGGGAATGGTCTGGCCGGCGCTTTGCCCGAGAGGGGTCTGGGGAGCGATCTCAAAGGCCTTCTTGAACATGAGATCGGCGTTTTTAAACTCCTCCCTTTCCAGGTCGATGGCGCCGATCATGTAATAGGCCAGTTGGGTCTCTTTCGGGTCAAGCGCTTTGGCCCTGTTGAAGCAGCGGATGGCCTGTTCATATTCCTTGAGATTCTTGTAAACATAGCCCTTTTCAATATAGACGCGGGCGCTGTCGGGCGCTGCCGCTTCTGCCAGGTTGAGGGTGTCTAACGCCTTCTGATATTGACCCTGGCTGCTGTACAGGCCTGCGATATCAAAATAGGCCTTGAAGTAATCTCCGGGATTCTTTTCAATCAGCGACTCAAATATCCGAAGCGCCTCATCCTCCTTTTTAACGCGGGCATAGGCAACACCAAGATAATATTGGAATTCCATGTTCCCCGGTTCGAGGGAAAGGGCCTTTTGAAAGGATTGTTCGGCCGCCTCGAAATCCTGCATTTCCAGACCCTCAATCCCGTCGGCGAAATAATCGAGGGCGCTGTTCCGGGGCGCCCCCGCTTGGGGTTCCGAGGATTGGGCGAGCAGAAATCCCTTCTCTGCCGATGTATTGGCGTCTTCGTGGGAGATCCCCGGCTGGACAGCTGGACTCCGGGCATGGGAGAGTGGAGAAAAGAGAACGGAAAACAGAAGGAACGCCGTGGCGAAGGTGAAGCTTGGCCTGATCGATGACATGCGGCCCCCTATCGAACGCGTCGCGCAGACAGCGGGACTCCCGATGAAATACCCGGCATCGGGATCCCGGAGAAGTTTTGTATTATGGTGATATGGATACTTCGTGCCTGAACGAAAACCCCGTTGAGGCACAATTGAATATTCAAGAATTGAAAATTGAAAACCCATGGAACAAAATTTACATTAACAGAACCTCTTCTCATATTTCACTGTTTCTTGATTCTCCGGGTTTCAGTTCGGGTACTATTTAATGATCAACATCACGTGATAAGAGCGCCGGGTGCGGTGCACCTTACCCATTTATGTAAGGATTGTCAATAAAAATCAAGGGGAACTCCTATTTGGTGCTTAAACGGAACACCCCGTCCCACGCCTGTCCAGGACCTGTCGGCGGGTTTTCCTTGAACATCCTGCACCGCTGGATATAGACCCCCGACGGGGTAATGTCGGCGTCCGGGAATCTTTCGAGCTTGAGGGACTCGGAAAATATTGCGATGGCCGGATCCCATTCCATCTTGAGGTAGTGCTGTATCCCCTTCTCAAAGATGCGCGCCAGTTCCTGCTCCGCAGGATCGAGTTCCCCTTTCATGGCCCATAGCTCATAGACCCGGATCGGTTCGGTCTTGCCCACCACGGCAATGGTGTCGATAAAGCGCGTCTCCACCATATCCCGGACCCTGATGTGCTCGCTATTTTCATCCATGTATTCAAAGGCCAGTGTGTTTTCGCTGACCAGGGTGTATACCCCGTACTGTTTTCCGGCGGATTCCAGGCGGGCGGCCAGATTGACCGGGTCGCCCATCATGGTATAGTTCATGCGCATGGCGCTCCCCATGTTGCCCACCACGATCTCCCCGGTATTGATGCCGATCCGCATCCGCATCCGGTGGACGATCCCGGGCCATTTGTCTCCGGGGGTCCATTCCTCCGGAGGAAAGCCCTGGGTGTTGGGATCGGGCTCGCCGGGACCTTGCTTTTCATTGCGCCACTTTTCGCACAGATGGAGGAGCGTCTGCTGCATGGCCACGGCCACCCGGCAGGCCCTCAGGGGATGATCCGGGATCTCCATGGGGGCCCCGAAAAAGGCGATGATGGCATCCCCTTCGTACTTGTCCAGGGTCCCCTTCTGGCTGATGAGGATGTCCGTCATGGCCGACAGGTACTCGTTGAGGAGCTCTACCAGTTGGTGGGCGGTGAGTTTTTCCGAAAAGGTGGAAAAGCCCTGGATGTCGGTGAAGAAGGCGGTGACGGGCCGGGCCTCCCCGCCCAGGGTGGGGATGGTTTTGCTCCGGTACATCTCGTCGATGAGTTCGGGGGCCAGATAGCTCGAAAAGGTGGTCTTGAGGAATTTCTTGTCTTTTTCCTCGGTCAGGACTTTATACACGACGATGCTCACAAAGATGACCGCGTTGGAAAAGAGGAGGGGCGTTGTATGGAGGAAGAGAGATTGGGACCAGAAAAGGGCCAGGGCCGTTATGAGGGTCCCTAAGAAGAGGAGGACGAAAAGCCCCGCGCTGATCCGGATATTGATGAGCCCGTAAAGGAGGCTGCATAACAGGCACATGCTGAGAAGAAGGAGAACATCGAGGTGCGGGATGTCCGATGATGCCCGGAGGGGGTTTTGGGTGACCACCGTGCTGAAGGCGTTCATGATGACGTTGACGCCGGTCATGGCGCCATAGGGGGTCTGGCGGACGTCGCCGAGCCCGGTGGCGTTGGCCCCGGTGAAGATGAATTTGTTGTAGTACCTGTCAAACTGTTTTCGGTATGCTTCGGTGAGGGCGAGAGTGATTTCTTTTTCGCTGAGGAAATGGGCCGGGTCCTGGCCCACCTCTTTACCAAAGGCCGGATAGATCTCGATAAGGCTTTTGAGCGTGCCGGGCCCGGCATCGACGTTTTCAAAGAAGAGATAGTAGAAAAAAAACTTCCCCAGCCCAGGATGGCGGTTCATGTACGCCTGCAGCCGGGCCTCGTCTTCGTCTTGGCCTTCCAGTTCTTCCCGGGCCATCCGGTAGATGTCGTAGGTCTTCTGTTCGCACAGGGCGCGGAACCATGTTTCAAGGGACCCTGTGTCGTATCCCGCCTCGATGGCGCCGGAAGGGGTGAGGGCCGGGATATCGGGGAGGGGGGGCAGGGCATAGATATCCACATAGCTGCCGGTCGGGTAGGTGGTGTGGATCTGGGGTTTGCCCGTATCCGGATCGAGATAAAAGCGCTTTTCCGTGCCGGCGTAATTGATGCGGAACAGGCCGCTGACCGGCGTCTCGATCTCCATATCTTTGAGGTCATGGAAGATGAGGTCTATCCTTTTTGAGCCGAGATGCTGCGCCGCATCGTAGATCTCCCAACCGTCCAGGATTTCCAGGCGGTTATTGCCCTCTCTGAGCACTCGCAGGGGGAAATAGGGAAGCCTTTCCTCATTGAGGGGATCGAGCCTCGCCTGGTTCACCAGGAAGTGGTAGAGATTCCTATTGTAACGATATCCTTCAGGCGGCCCCGGATTGCGGATGCGCTGGGCGATATCTCTAAAATCATGGACGGAAACCCTTTCCTGGCCTGTATTCCTGTCGAGAACCGGTACCTTGGCGGATGTGAGGATAACCTTCTCAGGAGCGATGATAATGTCCTCCGGTTTGACGTCATAGTATCGCTGGAGAAGGGAGAGGACAATGGTAAAGAGATTTCGTCTGGCGCCATCCATCATCTGATAGGTGTAATAGAGGGGGAAATACCGGATCACACCGTCGTCGTCCTGCAACACATTGATGACCGCCGGATGAGCGTTTTCCACAAAATCGTCGATGATCGGTTCGAGGGAATGAAATGTAATAAGGCTCTGGTTGTCCCGGACAGGCTGGGAGTACTGCCGGATGATCGATTCGTTGAACAGGATGCGACTCTGATACTCTTCCGGGAGGTCGGGCCGAGGGGTTTCGACCAGCTGGAGATCGATATAGACGTTGGGGTACCTTTTAAGGGCCTTTGTAAATTCATGGTCCATCCTTAAAAAGGCCGCTTCCACCTCCCAGCGGGTGTCTAAGTCGAGATCCGCCTTTTCCGACAGAAACTCAGGCATGGACTCGGGCTTGATGAACATGATATCAAACATCACGCTCTCGGGAGAGAATCGCTCGATCTTATCCAGAAAGCGCGCATGGACATACCGGCTCCACGGCCACTTGCCCATGGCGGCCAGGGACGCCTCGTCGTAGCCCAAGAGGACCGCCCGTTTGGAAACCAGGCGGTTGTGACTGTTGACGCCCGGCTCCCGCATGTAATAGAATCCATCCAGGAGGCTGCGCTCCATACTGATGAAAAAGGTGGTCTGGGTGGAGATGAAGTGGATCAGGAAAAAGGTCGACAGGCCGACCATGAGCGAGAAGAACGCTTTTTTGACCATGCCATCCTCTATTGGAGGCCTCGCGCAAGGGCGCAAAGACGCAGGGATTTAAAGATGCCGTTTCTCACGGGGAAATCCGGGAATTAACCCAACAACCCAAAAGAACTCCCCCGAGGCTTGCACACTATAGCATCTGATCCGCAACGGCTCAATTTTTAAATTGAAACGATTATTGAGTTCGCGTAATAGAGAGTATGAATGGCGCAACGTTTTCGGGTATCTTCAGGGGAGGCTGTTCATGGCGGATATGACGGGTACGGGCAAGGGGGCAATCCTGGTGGTGGACGATGTCCCTGAGGTCCGGAAGCTTATCACCGAGGCGCTCGGAGCCCTCGGCTACCCCTGTGAGGAGGCGGTGGACGGTTTCGAGGCCCTGGACCTTATCCGGAGACAACCTTTTGACATTGTCCTCTGCGATATCCGCATGCCGGGGATGGATGGGCTGAAGGTCATGACCGAGGCCCGGAAGATCCGGACGGATATCCCCTTTATCATACTTACCGGTTATGACGGCGAATACTCCTATGATGAGGTGATGGCGGCCGGGGCTCAGGATTTGGTTATCAAGCCGTTTACCCGCGAGGAGCTGAAGACCAAGCTGGTCCGGATTTTGAAGGAATGGCGCCTGGCCGATGAAAACGTGCATCTCCTGAAGGAACAGGTCCGCCTCAACAAAACACTGTCCACTGTGCTCGGTGTGGCCAAGGACCTCAGTTCGGAACTCGATTTTGATCGGCTGTTCCCTCTGATTATCAGCAAGGTTACCGATGTGATGGGGGCCGAACGGACCAGCCTCTATGTCATCGGCCGGGAAGAGGGAGAGGTCTGCACCACGGTGGCCGAGAAGGTGGATGAGATCCGCCTCCCGATGGGTCATGGGATCAGCGGGAGGGTCGCTGAGACCGGCGAGATCATCAATGTGGTGGACGCCTGGGAACTTCCCTACTTCGACCGGAGCTTTGACCTCAAGAACAACTTCCGCACCCGGTCGGTGCTTTGCGCCCCGATCACCAACCACTCAGGAGAACGGATCGCGGTAATTCAGGTGATCAATAAGATCGGCAAGGAAGGCTTTGACGAGAACGATACTGATTTGTTGATGTCCCTCGCCTCGTCCGCAGGCATCGCCCTCGAGAACTCCT
Organism: Deltaproteobacteria bacterium; assembly: GCA_021737785.1. Lineage (NCBI taxonomy): Bacteria > Pseudomonadati > Myxococcota > Myxococcia > Deltaproteobacteria bacterium. The sequence goes on along the minus strand of JAIPDI010000049.1, from coordinate 21,290 downwards.
TTCTCATGGAGGAATTGGAGGCCTCTTTTGAGGGGGCCATGGAAACCCTGGCGGCAACCGTGGACGCCAGGCATCCCCTTACTGCAGGTCATTCGCAACGGGTGACCGAGTATGCCCTCCTGGTCGCCGAGGAGATGAATCTCAGCGAAGATGAGCAGATGGTGATCAGATACGCGGGGCTCCTGCACGATATCGGGAAGATCGGCATACATGACAGTATCCTTCTCAAGGACGGTCCTTTTACCCCGGAGGAGCGGGCCGAGATGAACGACCACCCGGCCAAGACGCGTTCCATCCTCGAAACCTTTCACTTTCCCAGACGCCTTCGACAGGTCCCGGTGGTGGCCGCCTATCACCACGAGAGAATGGATGGCCATGGCTACCCCTATGGGTTGACCGGCAAAGATCTCCCCATCGGTTCGAAGATCCTGGCAGTGGTCGATGTGTTTGACGCACTGACCTCCCGCCGGGACTATCCCAAATACATGGACGGTGGAATGATGGGGTTTGAAGGAATGCCGTCCCGTAAGGTGATCCATATCCTGGAGGCGGACAGCGGAACCCACTTCGATCCGGAGGTGGTAGCCGCCTTTCTGCGGTGCCTGCCCAGGGCCCTGCGCCGTCACCGGGGGAACCACTTCAGCCCTGAATATGTGGATGACATGATCTGCTTCCTCGAATCCAAGAACGCGGACCGGACGGATCAGAGGTCTTGAATGTGATTCGGGGGGAGGCATTTTCAGGGCTGCGGAAGCACGCCCTTTGGATAACGGATCTGGTTGTTCTCACCGCGATCGCGGCCTTTCTCCTCTGCTATTTTGAGCCCCGTCTCCTCTTTTCAGAGACCATCACCACCGGAGGGGACACCGCATCCCACTATTATACGGCCGAGTATCTGAAAAATTATCTCCTCCCCCATGGAAAGATATCCGGATGGTGCCAGGGAAACCTGGGCGGGTTTCCCATACTGCAGAACTATTTTCCCCTCCCGTTTCTCCTGATGGCCCTCCTGTCCGGGGTCATCCCGATGGAGATCGCCTTCAAGATTGTCACGGTCTTAGGGACCTTTCTCCTTCCCATCTGCACCTATCTCTACTTTCGCCTGTTGAGACACCCCTTCCCGGTTCCGGTGATGGGGGCGGTGTTCACCCTCCCCTTCCTCTTTATGGAAGGGAACTCCATGTGGGGGGGTAACATCCCCAGCACCCTTGCCGGCACCTTTTGCTACAGCCTCGGATTCGCGCTGGCCATCCTGTGGCTGGGTCTGGCGTACCGGGCGGTGACTGCGCAGAAAGGCCGGATGACCTGCGCCATTCTGCTGGCCATGGTGGGCATGTGCCATGGATATACCCTTCTGTTTGCCGTGTTTGCCTCTGCCTTTTTCCTGTTCACCGGGAAGGACATGGCCCGCAACCTGAAGACCCTCCTTCATATCCATGTCCTGGCCTTTTTCCTGATGGCATTCTGGCTCATCCCGCTCATTCTTTTCTTGCCGTATACCACCCGTTTCAGCATCCTCTGGATTTTTTTCGACCTGAAACAGATCGGGAGAGAAATCTTTCCGGTAATCCTTTATCCCTTTATGGGTCTGGCTGTTGCGGGAGGAATCCGGGCCGTTATCAGAAAGGTACGGTCGCCGGGGGCCGTGGCCCTCCGACCCTGGGCCTATGTCTGGTTTTCCGCCCTGTGCGGGGTGGCCCTCTATTTCATCGGATACCGGATCGGGGTCGTTGACATCCGCTTTCTCCCCTTTCTCCAGTTTTTTCTGGTGACGGCCGGTGCCATGATCTTCTATTGGATCGCCCCCCATCGAAAGGCTGCGGTCCTGGCGGTCCTTATGACCGTGGTGCTGACCTTTGTGTGGGTGGATGACCGGGAGACCTTCATCCACAACTGGATCCGTTCCAACTATACAGGGGTGGAGAGCCGACGATTGTACGAACCGTTCCTATCGGTCAACCGGTTTCTGAAGGGGACTCCTGATGATCCCAGGGTGGTCTATGAACACAGCATGATCCACCAGGGGGCCGGCACGGTCAGGGCCTTTGAATCGCTCCCGCTTTTTTCCGGTCGATCCACCCTGGAGGGGGTGTACATCCAGGGGAGCCTCTCGGTCCCCTTCATCTTTTATCTCCAATCCGAGATCTCCCAGAAGGCCTCCACACCCATACCCGATTACTCCTATTCCCGTTTCAATCTGGAAAAGGGGATCGCGCACCTGAGACTTTTCAATGTCCGGGAATTCATTGCCGCGGAGCCCGAAACAAAGAAGGCACTGCGGGCCTCTCCGGAATTTCGTTTTGAATACGGGGCCGGTCCGTATGAAGTCTATGCCCTCAAGACCGGGGCCAGGGCCTATGTAACGCCGGTCGGGTTCCGGCCGGTCCTGGTGAGCGGGGGCGACTGGAGAAGGATCTCTTATCGATGGTTCCGGCTGGGGGACCTGGATGTGCCGCTGGTCTTTCGGGAGGGGCCCGATGGAAGGGATCTTGAGAGATTTCACAGCGTGGCGGCGGGGGCCCTGGATATTCGGGACCTCCCGAAGGAACCGATATCGGGGGGCGGCATGGTGAAGGAGATCGTCAGGGAGGAGGAGATCGTCATAAAAGGGGCTGTGCCGGGGAAACCGCTCCTCATCAAGATATCGTACCATCCCAACTGGCAGGTGGAGGGCGCCGATACCATCTATCTGGCTTCCCCGGCATTCATGCTCATATACCCGGAATCATCAAAGGTCAGGCTCTATTACGGCCGGACATGGCCCGACTATGCGGGCGTGGCCATGACCCTTCTGGCGGTCCTGTATATCCTCCTTCGAAGGATCTCTCACACAGAGCCACGGAGCCACGGAGATAAAATTTTGAAGTATTGGGACCTGTCGCGCATGGAGAACCGTATCTCTGCGTGGTTTGACCGGTGGTGCCTGAAAGGGGTCCTTGTCCTGATGGGGATCGCATGCCTGGGGGCCGGGTTCTATCTGGTCCGGCTGTCCCCTGAATTTCCCGTGATCTCCCATAATAAGGGTATCCAGGCGTTCACCGAGGAGGATTTCAGCACGGCCAGGGATCATTTCAGAGAGGTGCTGGACCGGTTTCCCCAGACCCTGATCGTGGATCAGGCCGCCTATCACCTGGCCATGTGTTCCTTCAGGGAAGGGAAGTGGGAGGATACGATCCGCGAATTGATATGGCTTCTCAGGGAATATCCGGAGACCGGACGGGCCGGAGAGGCCTTTTATCATGTGGGCATCTGTTATCTGAACCTGGGCCGGATACCGGAGGCCCGGGAATGGTTTTCAAGGACAGTACGGGAATTCCCGGATGAGATCTGGGCGCAATTCGCCGGAGACCGGCTCAAGGAGATTCAGACGCGATGACGGATGGAGAGGGTGTGACGGTGTTTGTACCGGTATTGAATGAGGAGACACTCCTGGTGTCGCACACAAAGCGGCTCTGCGCATACCTCGAGTCACTGGGACGGCCCTATGAGATCATCCTCGGGAGCAACGGTTCCACGGACCGCACCGTCCCTATGGCTGAGGCGCTGTGCCGTACCTATCCCCGGGTCCGCTTCTTTCATCTTCCCCAAAAGGGGGTGGGGAGGGCCTTCAAGGAAGGGATAAGGATCAGCCGGTATGATCGGATCGTCACCGTGGACATGGATCTTTCCATCCATCTGGGCTTTATTGGAGAGGCGTGCCGCCTCCTCGACGAGGTGGACATGGTCATCGGGTCCAAGATCACCGGAAGCCAGCGACGGGCATGGATCCGCAGGCTGGCCAGCATCTCCTTTATCCGGCTGGCCGGGATCCTGCTGCGGATCCATGCCAACGACTATTCCATCGCCGCAAAAGGGTATCACAAGGCCCTGGTGCAGAGATATCTTCCCCATCTGGACGATCAGACCTTTTATGTGGTCCAACTGGTGTATTGGGCAAGCCGCGATAAAAAGCGGCTCAGGGAGATACCGGTCGCGTGTACGGACCTGCGCGGAAGCCGGTTCAACCTGATCCACGAGGGGTTCTATAAGTTCGGGAACCTCTTTCGGTTGTGGCTGGGGGGATTGAAGAAGGGCAAGTGAAGAATGAAGAGTGATGCTGGTTCATGGCTGATGGCCGATAAGTTCATATTCGCGACTGCCGGCTCAACAAATTGCCGCCCGCCCCCTGCTCCCCGCCCCCTGCTCCCTGCTCCCTGCCCCCTGCTTCTTGCGCCTACACAATATCCGTGTCCCCGTAGGTGAGATGCCAGTTATGGGCGGACCCCAGCACGGCGTGGTCCCGGTCCGCATACCGGGCCCCCAAATGCCATTTTCTTGGGTTCAGAATGGCCGGGACCGTTCTCAGCCCCGCGTCCTTTAGGAAGGCGGGATCTGCCTGGGACATGAGACAGGTCATGAATTCCCCCCCCTCGGCCTTAATGTAGCCCCCGGCAAAGCGAAAAAGCTGTTGGGTGGTGAGGGTGTCCCGGATCGGGAATGGAAACAGATCGGTCAGGACCCCGAAAAAATGCCCCATGAGCGTCAGGGTACGGATGACCATATAGCCCAGGAGCCTCCCGCCGGACCGGACGGCAAAGGGCCGGTAGCCGAAGTCAGGGATGTCCGCGTAACGCCAGTTAAGATAGGCGGCATCGCGGATCTGGATGACGGGGGCCGGGTTTTTGCGCCGGTTCCAAAGGTCGTCGTATTCCTTGTCAAATCGGGTCACAGGTTCCACCCGGAGGCCGGCAATATTCGCAGAGACCGTTGCATCAGCGCCACCCTCCCGTCCTGCGGGCGTGTTGCCGGGGTCTTTTTTCAGGCCAAGGCGCATCCGCAGCATGGTCAGGGGCCTCAAGGGTATAATCCGCAGGGGAAAGACCGTGAGGAGGCGCCAGTCAAGATGCCGGGTGAATCCGGGGAGGGACGCCTCGTTGGGAAAGCCCCAGACCGTGGTGATGTCCCTTTCCGATGCCAACCGCTGGTAGGTCTTCCGGGCCAGGGCAATAAAGAGCCCCTGCCTTCGATAGCCGGGATCGATCATGGTATCGCAGGAGAGGGCGAACCGGGTCTCGTTGCCCTGAACGGAAAAGCGGGTGGGGATCACGGCGTACTGGCCCACGATCCGATCGTGGTCTTGGGCCAGGGCCCAGAGGGCCTCGCCCGAAGGATTATCGCGAAACTGCCAGCGCCAAGTCTCGGGCATGAGCCGGACAGGATCCAGGTCGCCGAAGACGCGTCGGCGAAGGTCCAGGATCTGTTCCTCGTCCCCATCCCGATAGTCCCGTATGTGCCAGGTATGGGTCATCCCTTCAACAGCCTCAGAAACAGCCTCCCCTGATCGAATCCGGGGAGGGTATGATCCTTTATGGACCGTATCAGATAGGACGGCCGGAGATAAAACCGCAGATAGGCCCTTCTCAGCACGGATTTCAATGTCCGGAGGTCGTGATGGACAAAGTTGTAATGGGGGTAGAGATGGGCGGGAAAGGTCTCAGGATCGAGCTGGATCTGCTCGGCGAGCCGGGTTCCTGGAAAGGGGACGATCAGATGAAAGGCGACATAATCGGGATCGAGCCGTACAGCCAGACGGGTGGTGGACGCCATGTCGGTCGGGGTCTCGTCCGGGAACCCGAAATTCATGAAGAGGGCGGTCCGTATCCTGTTCTTGCGGGCCAGCGAAACGGCCTTTAGGCAGTCCGATACCCGGATCCCCTTTCCGGTCCGGCTGAGGATGCGGGGACTCCCTGCCTCCACGCCGAAATGAATGAGGCGACATCCGGCCTGTCTCATCAATTTTAAGAGATCGTCGTCCACATCGGTCACCCGCGTCTGGCAGCACCACCGGATGCCCAGGTTGTGCCGGATGAGGGCCCGGCAGAATGACCGGACGAAACCCCGGTTGAGGGCAAATTCAAGGTCCATGAAGTAGATGTTTGTGACGTGAAATCGATCCCTGACATAGACCGTTTCGCTCACGAGACGGTCGAGGCTTTTTTGTCTGAAGCGATGTCCGTACATCCCGAGGTAGCAGAAACTGCACCTGTGGGGGCATCCCCTTGACCCTTCCAGAATGGCAAAGTTGCCCCCCAGAAACGCATAGTGGTATCGGTCCATATTCAGGAGGTGGTAGGCCGGATAGGGGAGGCGATCCAGGTCGTGGATGAACCCTCTGGGGGCTGAACAGACCAGCCGGTCGCCCTCCAGCCAAGCGATGCCGGGGATGCCGGAAGGGATATCCGGGGAGCCGTCCTGCCGGGCCAGCTCTAAAACGGTCTGTTCCGGTTCGCCCAGAATGGCCAGGCGGGCCCGGCTTTGCCTGAGGACGGCCTCCGGTCTTTCCGTCACGTGGGCGCCCATAATATAGAGCCGTTCCCTGGGAATCCGCTCGATGGTGCGGAAGAAAAACCCGATGTCCAGAGCGGGACACTGCCATCGGTCATAGGGGGTGGAGGTGACAAACACCTTTTGGCATTGGTCTGCCCGTCGGCCGATGGCCTGTGGCGAGAGGTGCTCGATATTATTATCCAGGATCCGGACGGAATAGCCCTCCTGTTCGAGCATGGCGGCGGCTATGGCCAGGTCGAGGGGCTGCCAGATCCGCTTGAACTGGGGCTGCTTCTGTGTCTGGATCCCGGTCCAGTCGGGATTGATGAGGAGTATGGTTTCCGGGTGCGTCATCGCTCTTTCCCGAAGGAGGTGAGTTGCATGCCTTGCCGGGCCAGGTCTTGTTTGAGTGCGCCGTCGGTAAGCAGGTCCAGGTCCTTTTTCCAGTCATACCCCCAGTGACAATAGGTATGAATCGTATGGGCGTCGCCGGTTCCGGGATGAAGAATGATTTCCATTGTGGGCGCGGATAAGTTGGCCTGAAGCCGTGTCAGGGTATGGAGGAGCGCGGCCCGGGTCAACCTGCCGCCTGCCGACAGGAATCCCATCGATGGGATGATCTTGACAGGGGGCGCCAGCACCCGGGAGGCGTAAAGCCGGGACCATCCGGCGAGACCGGCCCACTGGATGAGCCTTCTGAGCCCCGACTTGAGGGATGCCGGGTCAACCATGATCCCCCTGACAAAGGGGATGTCATAGGTCCTGATTATTCTAAGGCACACCCCTATAAGCCCGGGAAAGAGATGGACAAACTGGTGGCTGTCCAGGTGGCTGATCCGGATGCCTGCATTCAGGACCGTTTCCACCTGGGCGCGCCATTCGGCCTCCACCTCGCGGTAATCTATCCGCCTGAAGAGGATCGTTTTCAGGAGATGGATCCTGGAAGGAAAGCGACCGCCCGAAGGGATGATCGAAGAAAGGTGTCGAGGGCGGAGCACGGGCCGTTCATCGCAGAGGGTCAGATGCACGCCCATATCCAATCCCGGGGTGTCTTTGACCAGCGAAATGGCTTCCTGTGCGGCCTCCCCGGCCGCAATCATCGAGGTGCTGGTCAGGAGCCCCTCCCTGAACGAGCGGATGATTCCCCTGTTGACCCCCGAGGTCAATCCAAAATCATCGCCATGGAAAATGAGTTTCATTGACTATGCGAATTCAGGGATTTAGGAATTGGGGATTTCTTCCGGCGTTCCTTGATCAGGACAAAGACGAGGAGTACGGCAAGGATGCCGGCCAGGGTGATCCAGGCCCACCGGAATCTGCGGAACAGATTTTCATCCCCGGCAACGGTCACCAGGGATCTGGCAAGGATTGTATGGTGGACCCCCCCGGAATTGTATTCAAAATAGCAGAAGACGGGATACGCGGCCCTGGGGAGGGCGGAGAAATTGCGGATCTCGAAGTCCACGATCTTTTCGGACCGAGGATCGATCTCAAAGACGTGCTTGGATTCAGGTGACGAAAATTCCTTGGGAAGGACCAGGGTGGCGATGATTTTTTGCGGGTTAATTCCCAGGTTCTTGATGTCGAACCGGAGCCTCCCGCCCTTGTCGAGGGTCATGTCACGGGCCAGGGCCGCCAGGTCAGGGTTGACCGCCTCGCCGATATGGAAGGTCATCCCTGACAAGGCTGAAAATGGATACTGGTTGGCGTCGTGAAAATCCACCCGCACGGTTAAGGGGTATCGTCCATTTCCTTTCCCTTTGATCTCCCTTTCAAAGAAGGCCCGTTCTGACTGCCCGGGGTCGAGGCGCGCCACCACCGGCGAGGCATCGGTTCGGCCGAGGGCGGTCAGGTGAACCTGGAGGTTGTGAGCCGGGGCCGTCCCCCTGTTGGTAAAGGTAATGCCGGCCGTGACCCGATCGGCCGACACCTCTACGGTCGTTTCTGTCTCTATCTTGAGGATATCTGCGGCCGTTGCCGGGGTGCTGCTCAGAAAGAGAGACGAGAAGAGGAGCAGCAAGATGCCGGATTGCTGAAGAGATCGGGATGTCATGGGAGCGGGTCTCCTTGGTTCTGAGTCAGAGGGTCAGGGGGGCCGGGATAGGCAGCGCCCGCATCTATGGCCGATGCGGGAAGATGACCCCTGTCGTCTTGTTCAGCAGGACACTATGGTGTGCCACTATATCAGAGATGCCGGGCCTTTTGAACGCAAATCTTACCCGGGACTTTCTGAACTTGAAAAAGGGAAGCGGATTATTATAAACTTCGGCATCGGTTTTTCCACAGCAATGGAATGGAATTGGTGATCAAATTTGATTGAGAAGCCAGGGGATGAAGAAAGAGAGAGTAGAATCATTGTTTCTGGAAACAGGATTCAGACGCCTTGAGGAGCGGTTGGGGTACACCTTCCACGCCCCTGAGCTGCTCGTCCGGGCGTTCTGCCATGCCTCCTATGTGAATGAGCAGGTGTGGCCGGGACTGGAGGATAACGAACGGCTGGAGTTTTTGGGAGATGCCGTGCTGGATCTGGCCGTCAGCCATCTCCTGATGCGCCATTTTGAAGATGCCAGAGAAGGAGAGCTGTCCAAGTTCAGGGCCATGCTGGTGGATGAAGCCGGCCTTTACGAGGTTGCGCAGGGCCTCGGATTGGGAGATTATCTCCTTTTGGGCAAGGGTGAAGAACAGACCCTCGGCAGGGAGAAGCCTTCCATCCTCGCCGATACCACTGAGGCCCTCATCGGGGCTGTCTATCTGGATGGAGGGTTCGACCGGGCACAGAGGATGATAGAGGAGCTCTTTTCACCCCTGTTGGAGCGGGTGGCGAGCAGGGAACGGGTCCATGATTTCAAGAGTCTGCTTCAGGAATATACCCAGCAGACCTGCAAGACGCTCCCCAGATACCGGCTCATCCAGGAGACAGGTCCGGCCCATGACAGGTCGTTTCTTGTCTCCTTGAGTTTGATGGGAAAACCCCTGACAGAGGGTGAAGGAAGAAGCAAGAAGGAGGCCGAGCAGAACGCGGCGCGGCAGGCCTTGTTCGTTCTAAAGGAGCGAGCGCTTCAAAAATGAACATCCATCCCCCCGCGTGCGATGACTGATAAGGCCGCCAGCTTCTCCGCGTGGTGCAGAGAAGTTACCACCAGAGATGCTAAATTCGTAATCCCTGTTTATCCGGCTCAGGTATTAAAAAGGTGAAACCGCTGATCATCCCGATCTTTATTCCGCACACCGGATGCCCGCATCGCTGTATCTTCTGCGATCAGGAAAGGATAACCGCCCAGGCGGCCCGGGTGGTGGACGGCGATTACGTCAGGGGGGTACTGGATCAGGCCGTTCATTCCAGGACCTTTGATCCGGATCGGAATCCGGAGGTGGCCTTTTACGGAGGGACCTTTACAGGGCTTCCTGTTGCGCAGATGAAACGGCTTCTGCAGGCGGTAGGCCCGTACATCGAAAAAGGGCTGATCAGCGGCGTCAGGGTCTCCACCCGGCCCGATTTCGTGGACGAGGATGGCCTGGGCATCCTGAAGGCCCGGCATGTGAAGACGGTCGAATTGGGCGTCCAGTCGATGGATGACCGGGTCCTCGCCATGGCCCGAAGGGGACACTCGGCAGAAGATGTGACAGGGGCGGTCCGGCTGTTGAGGCGGGAGGGGTTCAAGGTGGGGATCCAGTTGATGCCGGGGCTGCCGGGAGATTCCAGAGAGACCTTCTGCGCCACCGTCAAAGCGGTCATCTCCCTGGACCCCGACATGGTCCGGCTCTATCCCGCGATAGTCATTGCAGGAACAGGGCTTGCGCGGATGTACGAGGCCGGGACCTACCGGCCGTTGACGCTCCATGAGGCTGTTTACCGTTGCGTCACCGGGACGATCCGCCTGGAAGAGAACGGGATCCCGGTGATTCGGATCGGCCTCATGAGTTCCCCGTCGCTCCTTGAGCCAGGGCGGATTGTGGCAGGTCCCTGGCACCCCGCCTTTGGATTTCTGGTCCGTTCGGCCATTCATCATAAGGCCATTGAAGCGGATCTGCCCATCCGGGGAACAGCCGGAAAAATCAGGATATTTGCACCCGCTCCGGAGATCCCGCTCGTGAGAGGCCATGGCAATCTTGGGATCCGATCGATCGAAGACAAGACCGGGGCAACAATCGTCGGGATCGCCGCCGATGAGACGGTCGCCGAAGGAAGGGTCAGGGTGGAGGTCATATGACGTTTTCGTCCGGTTATATCGGGATCATCGGCCCCCCGAACGTGGGCAAATCCACGCTCCTCAATCGTATTCTGGGGAGGAAGGTGACGATAGTGTCGCCCAAGCCCCAGACCACGCGGAACCGCATCCTCGGCATCCATAATGAGGCGGGAGTTCAGATGGTGTTCATTGATACGCCCGGGATTCACCGGACCCGGACCCCGCTCCACAAGAGCATGGTGGCGTCTGCCCTTGCGGTTTTTCAGGAGGTGGACATCCTCCTGGTGATGATCCAGCTGGGCGAGATGGAGGGGGCCGCGGTCTCACCCATCCTGAAGAACTTGCAGGGGATGAAGAGGCCGTGTCTTCTCCTCATCAACAAGATCGATAAGGGACCCAAGGAAATGCTCCTCCCCCTGATGGCAGACTACGGAAAGAGATATCCCTTTGATGCGATCATCCCCATCTCCGCCTTGAAGGGCGACAATGTGGATCTCCTCATGAATGAACTGAGGTCCCGATTAAGACCCGGACCCCAGTTTTTCCCGGAGGATATGGCGTCCGATCAGCCGGAGAACTTCTTGATATCAGAGGTGATCCGGGAAAAGATCTATCTTCAGTTGCGGCAGGAATTGCCCTATGCATCCGCGGTGACCGTGGAGAAGATCGATGACATGCCAAAGAAGGGGGTGTTGATGATTTCAGCCCGGATTCACGTGGAGACGGATTCTCAAAAGGGGATTTTCATCGGCCGGAGAGGGAAGATGATCCAGGCGATCGGGCGATCCGCCCGGCTGGACCTGGAAAAGATCTTTGGGCTGCGGGTCTATTTAGATCTGACGGTGAGGGTGGAAAAAAACTGGTCCCGGGATACGCGGGCATTGAGGCGGTTAGGGTATTGAATGTAGGGATAAGGCGCAAGGCGTGAGGAATTGCCCCAAAAAAAACCAGCCCCGCAAGGCAGGGCTGGTTTACTTAGGAGGAAAGAGTAATTGAGTTTTACTATTTGCCTTATCGATACTGCAAGAGGCTTGCCAAAACATCCCGCTTCTGGCGACTCATCTATAACCTTCTGTTTTTTAAGGATATCTGTTTGTCTTGCCGGATGTGCGCTTCCCGCTGATACTCCTCAAAAGTCCAATTTATTGTACCCATTCACGCCCGAAAAACGGATCTTTTAAATAACCTCCCGAAATTCTATGATATATTCGGGTACCATATTTTTTACCGCTAAAGCGTGTTTTTGTACTCTTGCATCCGGTGTGGATGAGGCGTGGTCCACATCCCGATCCTCCCCGCAATGGACGGGAGCTTGCGCACCGGACCCTCAAAACATTCTATCTTGCGATGTGGCACTCCCTTGACCGGCCGTGCTCGGATCCGGAAGGCCAAAAAAAACCGACCCCGCAAGGCGAGGTCGGTTTTACTTAGGAGGAAAGAGTAATTGAGTATTGCTATTTGCCTTATTGATACTGCAAGAGGCTTGCCAAAACAGTCCGCTTCAGGCAACGTATTTGCAAGCATCTGTTTTTAATCGGTATTTTATTGATCCAGAGGATGGGCCGGCCTTCGACGGCTTTCTCACAAAGTCCAATTTATTGTACCCATACCTGCCCGAAAAACGGATCTTTTAGGTAACCGCTTAAGATATAAAGATAACTTCGGGTACCATATTTTGTACCGCTACACAGTGATATTGTACTTTTTCATCTTGTGCTGGATAAGGCTTTTGGTGATCCCCAGGTCCCTGGCCGCATGGGCCTGGACATTGTCGCACCGGATCAGGGCCCTCCTTATCAGGCGTTCCTCTATTTCTTCCAGGGCCTTCTGCAAGGGGATGTCGGGCGGAATGAATCTCTCCACATCGAATTGGGTTTCTGCTCCGGTCAGCTCTGCCGGGAGATCATCCACCGTGATCTGCCCGGCCGTATGGAGGACCACGGCCCTCTCAATGACATTCTCCAGCTCCCTCACATTCCCGGGCCAGGGATAGGCGTAAAGGGCCTTCCAGGCCTCGGGGCTCAGCTGGATGGCGTCATCACTGTCTCCGGCATGAAATTTTTGAATGAAATGCCTTACCAGGAGCGGGATATCGTCCGTCCTTTCCTGGAGAGAAGGGACGTCGATATGAATGACATTGAGGCGGTAATAGAGGTCTTCACGAAAGACCCCATTCATGACATCCTCCTTGATGTTTCTGTTGGAAGCAGCAAGAACCCGCACATCCACCTGGATCGTCCGTGTGCCGCCGACGCGTTCAAACGCCATCTCCTGGAGCACCCGCAAGAGCTTGACCTGGAGGGAAGGCGGCATATCACCCACTTCGTCCAAAAAGAGGGTTCCCTCATCGGCCAGTTCAAACCGCCCCTTTTTCATGGCCACCGCCCCGGTAAAGGCCCCTTTTTCATGCCCGAAGAGTTCGCTTTCCAGCAGGGTTTCCGTCAACGCGCCGCAATTGATGGAAATAAACGGCCGGTCCTTTCTCTGGCCATGATAGTGGATGGCCTTGGCGATGAGTTCCTTTCCGGTCCCGGAAGGGCCGGTAATGAGCACGGATGCCTTGGACCTGGAGACCTTTTCAATAAGATCGTACACCTGGCGCATCGGCTTACTTTTTCCAATCAGCTTACCGTACCTGAAGCGGTCTGAAAGGGCCTCTGTCAAAAGCCTGTTTTGCTTGATAAGCCGATAGTTTTCAAGGGCCTTTCTTATGGTCAGCTTCAATTGCTCATTTTCAAAGGGCTTCTGGATGTAATCATAGGCATGCCTCTTCATCGCGGCCACGGCCATCTCAATGGTTCCGTATGCCGTCATCATGATGACCGGCAGGTCCGGCTTTATCTTCTTGCACGCCTCGAGGAGTTCCATGCCGCTCATGCCCGGCATTTTCATATCGGTTATCACCAGGTCCAGGTCTGCTTCACGCACCGTAGCAAGCCCGGCCTTGGCGTCATTGGCAGTAACGATCTCATAGCCTTCCGCTCCCAGGAGGGCCTCGAGTACCACCAAATAGTTTTTTTCGTCATCTACAATCAGGATTGTTTCCATTATAATTTTAAGTGCCTAAAGTGAGTTAAAGTTACTCAATAAAGAACCATGGTCAGCGGTAAAGACCAGAGGTCAGGAAGGCCATCTATGGCAGCATTTCAGCATTTCAATTATCCCGATCCTCCAGCAGCCGGCCAGACTCACTTCACAGGGAGTCTGATCATCACCTCTGTTCCCGAGGGTGTTCCATCCTGGGAACCCTCCACCCGGCTCTCTATCCATATCTTTCCGTTATGCCCCTCAATGATATTGCGGACGATGGACAGCCCGAGGCCCGTCCCCTTCTCCTTGGTACTGAAAAAAGGATTGAAGATCTTTTTCAGGTCCGTTTCGCTGATCCCGGTGCCGGTGTCTGCAATCTTAAGTAAATAATGGTCGTCTTTCTCCTCCGTCACATGCACCGTGATCTCGCCCCCGTTCGGCATGGACTGAATGGCGTTTAAAAAGATGTTGAGAAGCGACCGGTAGAGCTTTTCCGGGTCTGCCCGGAGTTCCAGGGAGCGATGGCCGAGATTGTTCTGAAGGGAAATCCCATTTTTGTCGAGTTCCGGTCCCAGAAAGAGAAATGTTCTCTCCAGGATTTGTCTGAGGTCGGCATTCTGAAACTTGGGCGTCATGGGCCGGGCATAGTCCAGAAATTCGGTGACAATATCGTTAAGCCTGCCGGATTCTTCTATAATCAGCTTCGTGAGCCGGGTCGTGGAGTCTTCTGCGCCGGGCATGGATCCCAACAGCTCTGCGGTGCTTCGGATAATGCCCAAGGGGTTTCTGATCTCATGGGAGACCCCCGCAACCATTTCGCCCAATGCAGCCAGTCTCTCTGCATGGTGCAATTGCTCCTCGAGTTCCCGCTGTTGCCTGGCGCGCTCATCGATGATATTCTCGGCCTTACGGACGATCAGAAGAAGGGCAATAAAGATCATGCCCATGATCAGGATCGAAAGCCCGAATGTAAGGTACTGAAACCGAATGACGGATTTGAATTCCTCGCTCAGATCCTGGATCAGTTCGAAGACGCCCAGCACATATCCGGTATCCCCCAGGAAGGGGCCGATTCCCGTGAAGGGGATGTAGGTCCGCAGCTTCTTCTCCCCCCCCATCTTTTCAATACCCAGACCCCAGAGGGGGGTATCCCCGCCGGATATCAGCCCGGAGGAATTCTCTCCCATGACGGCCTTTTTGTACCCTAAGCTCTCCCGTACTTTTTTGCCCAGGAGACTCGGATCGGTACTGTACGCGATCACGTCGTTATTGATATCGTAGATATTGACCAGATCTATCTTGAAGCTGTGGGTGGTGTTCCTGACGATACGATCCATCAACTCATATTGAAATTCCTCCCTCAGCCTGATTTTGCCGAACTGGCTGGTTACAGGGAGTACAAAGTTTTGAAACACCTGATAATTCAGGTTTTCCCCCAGAAGAAGGGCATAATTTTCATAGCTCTTCATCAGGATGTCTTTTGCCTGCCGGGAGATGACCATAGAAAATGGAAAACTGAAGATAATCAAAACGATGAAGCTTGCGTAGGCAAAGAATTTAACCAGCCGGAACTGCCTTCCTTGTTTTTCCGTGTGTTTCTGAGTCGGTGTCATAGGGGCCGTTGGCGAAAAAATTAAGAACAGTGTTTGGGGTGAAGCCGATGCGTTCGGCATTGACAATGATTGCAACTTTTTAATTTATGCTTTAAGGTGCTTAGAGTCAATAGTTTAGCAGGAAGCGGTACAAATCTTAACATTGATGCCGATAAAACCATGGGTGAAGCTCTGAAATTTGATATGAAACACCTTCCCTTCATGCTGTATGCCGACAGCCATGGCCGTATCTATGAACACCCTCATCTCAGGATGTTGGGTCTTTCCGGGTCTGTGCCGCAAGTGATCCAGGAAGATGACCTGGCGCCGATGCCGGCCTTCAGCAAGCTATTCTATATCCCCGACTGTCCGCCCATGGGTCTTGATCCCGATACCGGTGAACCCGTGATTCTGGAGGAGACAAGGGTGGGCGGGGTCCTCTCCAGGTGCCTTGCCGTGGCCGCCTTTCTTGAACCGGGATGGGTCCGGGGCCACCTTCCGGCGGCCGACTACAGGGTCAAGGCCTACACCCTCCCTTCGTGGGCCTACGGTGCCGTGGGATTCAGGGAGGATGGATACTGGGTGTCGGGATTCCAGGTGGAATACAACCCTAAATGGGATCCCCGAAACTACGACGACAGGGAGCTGGTGTCTGCCATTCGCCGGTTTAAACGGCGGAATACGGAAGGGCCTCTTGTGCGGCACCTGACCCGTTGCGCCACGGAAAACCACTGTTTCGCGGCAAAAAACCTCTTTTTAGGAAGATGGGAGGCCCCCTTGCCAATCAGCCGAAAGTGCAATGCCGCCTGCCTCGGGTGCCTCTCCCTTCAGCCCGATGCCTCGTTCGAGGCGTCTCATGAACGGATCTCTTTCACCCCTTCAGTGGAAGAAGTCGTTGAATTGGCGGTGCGGCACTTAACCCATGCGCCGGAACCGATTGTCAGCTTCGGCCAGGGATGCGAAGGGGAGCCGCTGACGGAATACCGGGTCATGGCGGAAAGCATCCGTGAGATCCGGAGTCAGACAGGACGGGGCACCATCAATCTCAATACCAACGGGAGCCGGCCTGACCGGGTTCGGGAGGTTGCCATGAGCGGCCTGGACTCCATTCGAATCAGCATGAACAGCGCGCGTCCGGAGGTCTATCATGCCTATTACCGGCCCCGGAAATATCATTTTGAAGACGTGGCAAAAGCCGTCGCCCTGTCCAAAGACCTGGGGCTTTATACCATGATCAACTACCTGGTCTTTCCCGGGATCACCGATCAGGAGCCGGAGATCGAGGCCCTGAGACAGTTAATTGAGAAGACCGGGGTTAATTTCCTCCACCTCAAAAATCTGTGCATCGATCCAGGTCTCTATCTGGAGAAGATGCCCGGCCCCAAGGGACCGGGCATCGGCATGAGGAGGATGGCCGAGATCGTGAGGGCGGAATTCCCAAGCCTGGAATTAGGGTATTTCAACCAGCCGGTCCATCGGATTGACGACTGACGATTGAAAAACGGGTATCCATCAACCGGTCATATACGAGGCGCGAGGCATGAGGCGTTGGGCACAAGTTGTTATGTTACTGCGCTGTTAGGCCCTTAATTCCTGGTCTTCTGTCATGAAAAACAAGAAAATATGGCCATCCTTCCACTGCACGCTTGGCCTTCCGTCATTCCGGCACGATTCTAGCCGGAATCCAGAAAACCGGCGGACTGGATTCCGGCTAAGGGCACGCCGGAATGACGGGACAGCACACAGCCGTTTTGGTTGCGGTTATCCGCTTTAGGCTATTAAGCGTTTTTATCCCCCTTATCAGCCATCAGCTATCGGCCATGGGCCAATTCTCAATATCCAGCATCGAGCATCCAGCCTAAAACAGCTTCAACTGCCGGGCCGGTCGTTTTTTGGGCTGCCACTCCCGGCGATCAAGGGGTCGGCACACGTCTTCAGGGATGAGATCGAGGAAAGGTGATGGGCTCATATCGAGAAAACGCCCATTGAGGGAGCGGCGGTTTGCATAGGACAGGATGAGCCGCGAGCGGGCCCGGGTCATCCCCACATAAAAAAGGCGGGCCTCCTCTGCCAGGTCCCGGTCTCCGAAAAGGAGGCAGGGGAGGAGCCGCGCCTCGCACCCGGTAATAAAGACCACCTCCCATTCGAGACCTTTGGCCGCATGAAGGGACATGAGAGCGATCCGGTCGCCGGCCAACAGTGCATGATCAATGCCCCGGTCAATGGAGAGGAGATCCAGAAAGGCCTTCAGATCCCCTTGACAGTGGGTGGCCAGATCCCTGAGACGGGACATCGCCCTCTCGGCCTCATCCGAATCCACCGCAAGCCCGAGCACTGCCAGCGCATGGTTTAGAACGTCCAGAACGCAACTGTCCCCGGCGTGCGGCCTAGGTTCCCCCCTCCCGAAGACACAAACTCCCTCGGGTCTGAGTTGCTCCCAGGCACGGGCATAATAATGGGCATCCGGATAACACAGGACCTGGAGGTAGCGCCAGAGGATATTCACCGGATATCCGGCGATAAGAGGGGCCTCTCCGGACCGGACAAAGGGAATTCCCGACCGGTCCATGGCCTCTGCGAGGGCGTCCCCCTGGGCGTTGAGCCGGTAGAGGACGCTGATGTCCCCAAATCCCAAGATTTCCACTCCCTCGTGGGAGGCCACCCGGCCGCTGTCCATGGAAAAGTGAGAGGTACCCCCCATCAGGCGCTCTACCTGTTCCACGATCATCTCTGCCTCTTCGGATTCGGTTCGGCAGTGGGTCAGTAAGATGGGTCCTCCTTCCGTAGACCCGGAAATCAGAGGTCGCTCTCTTTGGATAACCTCGGCCGACCCCTTGAGGATAGACGGTGTGGACCGGTAGTTGCGGGTGAGGACAATCTCTTGTGCGCCGGGGAAATCCCGGGCAAAGCCGTAGAAGTTGCGGACGTCCGCCCCGCGGAATCCGTAGATGGCCTGATCCGGGTCCCCGATGGCGCAGATTTCCCCTTTGCCCCTTTGAACCAGTTCTTTCAGGATCGCCGCCTGGACCCGATTGGTATCCTGGTATTCATCCACACATATCCAGCAAAAGGCTTCGCCATCCACCCCGGATGTCTCCGGATGGTCCCGAAGAAGTCTCAGTGCCTCTATCTCCAGTTCTTCCAGATCGAGCATGCCGGCCTCTCTCAAGGTTCGCTGGTATTCACGGCACAAGGGGAGGCATGCGGTTTCATCAGGGCCTGCAGGGGAATCCAGCACCTGGCCGGTCCTGCAGCGGGATAAGGCCTTGAGGAAATGATTGAGGGAGGGTTTGCCTGGGCCTTGGCGGTCGAGAACGTCCCTTGCCATATGTTCCTTGTCGATTTCGGAGCAGAGGGCAAAATCGGTCGGGAGTCCTGTGGCGGCGCCGTGCTCTCTGAGGAGATCCAGACAGAATCGATGGAATGTGGCCACGCGGACCAGGGCGCCCTCAGGACCCGACAGGAGCCGGGAGAGCCTGTCCCTCATCTCCCCGGCCGCCTTCCGGGTAAAGGTGAGGCACAAGACCTGTTCGGGCCGGGCCCGTCTTTCGCGGATGAGATGCCTGATCCGGTAGGTCAGGGTCAGGGTTTTTCCCGTGCCCGGGCCTGCCACGATCAGAAGATGTCCTCGATCGTATATCACCGCGGCCAGCTGCTCGGGGTTGAGGGGGGTGACGGGGGTGGCCGGCGATGCTGAGAAGGCTTTCCCTGTCCGATCCCTTCCCGGCCGCGTCCTTTCCCGGGGAAGCGTCGGTGCAGGTGCGGGGGCGGCACGGGAATTCGGGGTGGGATTCGTAAAGAGGGCGGTCTGTCCGGCCGCGCCCGCCTTTTCCGGCTCCTGAAACAGGTGGATGGTTCCGAAGTGGCCGTCATAACCCTCGTCGCGGATCACGTGACCGGAGCGCATCCGCCGGATCGCCTCTGCCAGGACAGGGCCGCCCGAGGCTTCCAGTCTTTTTTGGGGAACATGCATGAGGATTTCCAGTTCGGGTCCGAGATCCGACAGGAGTTTCTCATAAAAAACAGCGACCTTTTTGGTGGCCGGGCCACACCTGAGGATTTCAGAGAGAATTTCAGGGAGGGGGATGAGACTGTGGAAGGTCTTGAAACGCCGGGGCGTCGAGCGATCCGAAAGCTCGTAGATCCGGTTGAGGACGCCTACGGTGAGAGGCCGACGGCATACAGGACAGATGCCATCGAGCCGGAGGGTCTCTTCCGGATGCAGCCTTACCCCGCATTTGCGGTGCCCATCCAAATGGTATTTTCCTTCTTCGGGAAAGAATTCTATGGTGCCGGCAAATCCGGCGCCCGTCTTCATGGCCTGGATCATATGGGGGTAATCGAGGTGGGTGTCGAACAGGTTGGCCTCGCGGCCCAGTTTGCCGGGAGAATGGGCATCTGAATTGGAGACCAGGAGATAGGGGTCCAGGGCAGAGAGGCACCGGTTCATCGGGGGATCTGAGGAGAGTCCGGTTTCCAGGGCATGAATATGCCCGGTCAGGTCTTCAAAACACTCCTCGATGGTCTCGAATCCGGACTTGGAACCGAAAAGGGAAAACCAGGGCGTCCATATGTGGGCCGGGATGAAAAAGGCCTGTTCGCTCGTTTCCAGGACGATCTCCAAAAGATCTTTCGAATCAAGCCCCAGTATCGGCCTTCCATCAGAGGCGATATTGCCGATCCGGTCCAGACGCCGGTTGAACCTGACCACCGCATCCATATCGGGCATGAGGATGAGGTGGTGGAGTTTTCGGGTCCGGCCATTCTTCTTGTATATACAACTGATTTCTCCCGTAAGGAGGAACCGGGTCGGCCCCGGGCAGGAGGGAAGGGCCTCCGAATCGATGGCCTGCTGGATATCGGACCTTAGTTGGTAGAGACCTTCGCAAGGGGCCTCGACGAGTTTATCGGCCAGTTCCGCGAACCATCCCGGATGGGTAAAATCGCCGGTGCCCACGACCTTGACCCCTTTTTTCCCGGCCCACAGGGACAGGTGTTCCGGGTCAAGCGCCTTTGATGTGGCCCTGGAGAACCGGGAGTGGGTATGAAGGTCTGCGATAAATTTCATTTCAGTCAAAAAACATATCTCAAACAAGGTGTCAAGCTCCGTGTGAATCTTCCCGTGCGCCTTTTTGAGGTTTGGATCAAAAAAATAAAGCCAGAAAAATTGAAAATCGCCAAAAAAGGGTGAAAGATGAAGATATCGGGAGTTCGATGATGTGGATAACATTTTCCACAATACTCTAATTGTGGTTAACCAGTTGTCTTTACACATGATTTTCTACAGGTGATTTCATCCCTTTTCTCGCCCCCTTACATCTGCGCATCCGTTTTTGCCTGCAAACGGGACCGGTTAGCAGGTGTCGAAAAGGAGACCTAACGTAAGTGTTCATTCCCCGCCGTGACCTTTGACAGGCCTTTGCGGTTTCGTGTAAAAGCCTCCCAACGTTTCACCTGCAAGCATAAAGGCGCAAGGCACGGGTGTAAGGAGAAGGATTCTCCAGAGGCGGATGTCAACCGCCAGCGTTCAACGCCGACGTCACACTTCATCGTCAATCTTCCAACTCCAAACTTCCAGCTTTTTATTTTAAGGAGTGTGCCATGAGCGCGGTCTGGGATCAGATCAAAGATCAAATCCGGTCCTATCTTCCAAGAAACAGCTTTTCCCTCTGGATCCATCCCATCTCCTGCCTGGAGGCGAACGGGACATCCATGGTCTTAGGGTGTCCCAACCGGTTCTCCAGAAACTGGGTCATGGAAAACTACCTGAGCCTGATCCGGGAGAAACTGGAGGCCTCGGGCATGGGCCATATGGCGGTCGACCTCAAGGTCCAGCCCTGTAAACGCCAGCCTGCTCCCGCCGCCCTGCCGACCCACCCCGACCAGTTGCCCCTTCCTTCCATGCCCCGGCCCAGAAACCTCTGGCTCAAGAGCCAGTTTACCTTTGACCGCTTTATCGTCGGTCAGTCCAATGAGTTTGCCTATTCCGCGTCCAGGAGCATGGCATCGGGCGGCCCCTGCGACTATCAGTCCCTCCTGATGCTCGCCAACACCGGTCTGGGCAAGACCCATCTCTCCCAGGCCATCGGGCATACCATCCTGGACAAGGATCCCGAATCCCGGATCTTCTACATGACGGCCGAGGATTTCACCAACGAGATGATCGCGTCCC
>JAIPDI010000048.1 GCA_021737785.1 Deltaproteobacteria bacterium | reverse complement strand
GTACGGAGAAAATGAGCATGCCTTTCCTGCTGAGCCGCTAACCCAACCTACGGAAATCTCTTGTGTACATGATGGCATAGGCAGCTGGGGCAGGTTGTTGTAGGTTGGGTAGAGCGGAGCGAGACCCAACAAAACGGTTTGACGATCCAACATACGAGGACGCCTTTTCCATGCAATACCGGAGGGCATACATACCCGGCGGCACGTTTTTCTTTACTGTGGTAACGCACCGGCGCCGGCCCGTTTTCGCTGATCCGGCTCATATCCAGCGGTTGCGCGAATCAATTGCAAGGGTCATGAAAACCCATCCGTTTGTGATAGACGCCGTTGTCGTGCTTCCGGACCACATCCATGCCGTCTGGACACTGCCCCGGAGAGACGCGGATTTCTCGGTTCGATGGAGATTGATAAAGAGCGACTTCAGCAGGACGTATCATCATAGAAATGAAGATATGTTGGATCCAACACGACGTTTGAAAGGAGAGCGGGCCGTATGGCAGCGACGCTTCTGGGAACATACGATTCGGGACGAAAATGATCTGGAGCGCCATGTCGAATACACTCATTACAACCCTGTCAAGCATGGACTGGTCAAAGCGCCCAAGGACTATGTCTATTCCAGTTTCCACAGGTACGCCCAGGCCGGGCTTATGGATGTGAATTGGGGAGCGGGAACAAAGATGGAATTCGACGCTTCGGTAGGAAGGGAATAAAAGGGAATGTTGGGTTACGCTCAAATTTGCGTGTTTCAAAAGGCTCCCTCGTTGTTGGCGCTGTTTGGGATCAGGCCGCGTTCGTCAGATGTCGGCGTTAACCCAACCTACATGCTACAAGGGTGGGGAGTGTTGGGTTTCGCTTCTCTCTACCCAACCTACAAAGATGGGAAATGTTGCAGCAATTTTCACATTCTTTTTGCAGCGATACGATCCGTTTGTAGTGGGGCCGTTAGCCCCTGAAAAATCGCCTGACGGCGACACTACGAACGGGATATGTGGCATCAGCAATCGCAAAATCAGAATTACTGCGAGTGTTGGGTTTCGCTTCGCTCTACCCAACCTACAAAGATGGGAAAACAAACAGGACCGGTGTTGTATTGAACACTGACTTCAACGTCAAATAGGGGAACCCTCTTTACGACGATGCGTTGTTTCAAAACGGTCTTGCCCCGGTTCAATGGTTTTTTCCAAACGCGGAGTTCCTCACTCCTGATTTTCCAATACCGCCTGTTCCACATCGGGGATGTTGTGACAGAGGAATTTCTGACCCATGAGCCTGAATCGGACGGGGTCGTCCGTGGTGCAGAAGTCCACGGTTCCGGTCCGGTCGAGCCGCTCCTCGATTTCCGGATGCCTGGAGAGATAATCGATCAATTTGTCCGAGACCGTGTCAGGACCGTTCAGGACCCGGCAGTTCTTCCCCATGATCCGTTCGATGTCCTTCTGCAGAAAGGGATAGTGGGTGCAGCCCAGGATGAGGGAGTCGATTTTTTTTCGCTTGATCCGGTACAGATACTTCTTGAGAATCATGTGGGTTTCGGGCTTTCCGATCCAGTCCTCTTCCACCAGGGGGACCAGGAGCGGGCAGGCCTGGCCAAAGACCTTGATATCCGGCCTCAGTTTGGCCAGCTCCTGTTCGTAGACCCCCGACTCGATGGTCGCCCGGGTCCCGATGACCCCGATCCGACCGTATCGGGAGGCGTCCACGCCTGCCTCGGCCAGGGGGATGACCACGCCCAGGACCCGGCGGTCCGGAAACTTTGCCGGGAGGAACTCCTGCTGGATCCTGCGCAGGGCCTTGGCCGATGCCGTGTTGCATGCCAGGATCACCAGGATGCATCCCCTGGCGAACAGGAACTCCACGGCCTGACGCGTGTAGGTATAGATGACGCCCTGGGATTTATTGCCGTAGGGGGTTCGCGCATTATCGCCCAGGTAGGTGTAATCATACCCGGGGAGTTTGGTCAGAAAGGCCTTGAGTATAGTGAGTCCTCCGAGGCCTGAATCAAAAACGCCGATCATATTGCCGCAATCTCCATATTGCTGTGATCCGCCGCCCGTCCCGACCCCTGTTAAAGACAACGGCGGCTTTCAGAGCATGTCATAAGGGTCCACATCCGAGACCAGATAAACGCCCTGGGATCGAAGCCACTTCGATGAGCGTTCAATCTCTACCAGGAAGTGTCTCAAGAGCGCCGGGCTTTTGCTCTTGACCAGAAACTGCCACCGTACCTTTCCCTTGATCCGTGCGATGGGGGCTTCGACCGGACCCAGGACCTGGATCTCTTTTCCCCGCCTGGGCCATCTTCTCAAGATCGCCCGCAGATCCGTACCTAACTGCCGGGCCGCTGCGTCGGTCTTTTTTCTGTCAGTGCCCTGGAGTCTCAGGCATGCCAGGCTGCAAAAAGGGGGGTAGCCCAAGGCCTTTCTGAGCCCCTGTTCCTTGTCGAAAAAAGACTGGAAATCATGGGCCATGGCCGAACGAACCACATAGTGATCCGGGTTAAAGGTCTGAATAATCACCCGCCCCTTCCGGGTCCCCCTCCCGGCCCGGCCGGCAACCTGCGACAGGAGCTGAAACGTCCGTTCCCCTGCCCTGAAATCCGGAAAACTGAGGGAAAGCTCGGCAGAGATGACGCCCACCAATGTGACATGGGGGAAGTCATGCCCCTTGGTGATCATCTGGGTTCCCACGAGGATATCGCTCTCGCGCCTGCCAAACCGGCGTAAGATCCTGGATGCCTCGCCCTTTCGTCGGGTGGCATCTGCATCCATCCGGGATATTTGCGCCTCAGGGAAAAGCCTATGCACCTCCTGTTCCAGTTTTTCGGTGCCGAATCCATAGGGCTTGAACCGGCCCTGGCCGCAGGCCGCGCAGCGAACCGTGGTCCCGCAGGTAAAACCGCAATAGTGGCAGATGAGACGGTCTTCCTGGAGGTGAAAGGTGAGCGCCACGTCGCAGTTGGGGCAGGAGATGGATTGACCGCACGCCCGGCACAGATAGAGACGATGAAACCCCCTCCGGTTTAAAAAAAGGATCGTCTGATCCCCTGCCGCCAGGCTGTCACCCAGGGCCTTAAAGAGCCTCGGGCTGATCATCTGCTGTTTTCCACGGCCGTCTGTCTGCTCCTTCATGTCCACGATCTCCACCTGCGGGAGCGGACGGTTCTCGACCCGTTTGGGCATGGTCAGGAGGCGGTATCTCCCGGTAATGCTGTTCTGATAGGACTGGACAGAAGGAGTGCCGGAGCCGAGGATAACGAGGGCGCGCTCCATCTTGGCCCGAACCACCGCGGCATCTCTGGCCTGGTAATGGGGCCCGCCCCGCCGCTCCTCTTGGACATAGGCGGAATCATGCTCCTCATCCACGATGATCAATCCCAATTCGGGAAGGGGGGCGAAGAGGGCCGAGCGGGCCCCGACGACCAGATCCACCTCTCCCCGGATCATGCGCATCCACTGATAATGCCGCTCCCTCTGGGTGAGCCCGCTGTGGTAGACCGCGACCCGATCCCCGAGCCTGGATCGGAACAGACCCTCCAGATACCCGACCAGGGAGATTTCGGGCGCCATCAATATGGCCTGTCGCCCCATTCGAATGGCGTGTTCCACTGCACGATAATAGACCTCTGTCTTGCCGCTTCCCGTGACCCCGTAGAGGAGACAGGAGGCAAACGCGCCCGTGTCAAGGCCCTCCCGTATCCGATTCAATGCCTTTTGCTGGTGGGCATGCAGCTCGCCAGGCAGGGCTGGCGGCGGAACAGCGACCGGCCCCGGATCCCTGTGGACCGGAATGCACTGGATTTCCAGTATGCTATTTTTAATCCATTTATCAGCAAGATAACGACCGTTTTTGAATTGATTTGTCAGCTCGCTTAGAAGAATCGCGCCCGATTGAAAGACCTCTGTCAGAAACTCCTCCTCGTTGGCGGCCGTTGCCGCGCCCCGTTTTGCGAGTACGATCTTGAGGTCGAGATCTTTTTTAGGCCGGATGAATTTCAGCTCATATGGATTTGTGATTTCAGATGTTTTGATCCGTCCCTCGATACGAATCCATCCCTTTTCCTGAAGCGGGTAAATGGTTTTGAGGGGCCAGGGGAGCCGTGCCTCAGGATGATCCCTTATCCAGGAGAGGACCTCCGCGGTTTCGGATGCGAAGAGACATCGGGTCAGCGCAGCCGACCCTTTTTCCGTCAGGCGCGCGGTTTTGAAATGGGTTTCAGGCAGGGCGGAACGGATGACCATCCCTATCGGGTGGATGTAATAATCGGCGATCCACTCAAAAAAGGGGACCATCGTTGGAAGGAAAACAGGCTCCACATCCAGTATGTCGATGGTCTCTTTCAGGTCCCGGTCCGGGGTATGGGAATGGGTTTCCAGGATATATCCGGTAATCTTTCGGCGGTTGAATGGGACCAGAACCCGGCACCCCACCTGCGCCGCCGAGCCGAGACCTTCAGGGACGGCATAGTCGAAAGTCCCTTTTACCGGGACCGACAGGGCCACCCTGAGGCAGGGGATCTGGCCTGCATCCGGGTTCCGATTATCGGATGCCGGATGGCGGGGGGTCATGGGTGATGGGTCATGGGTCATGGCTGATAGGTCATGGCTGATAGCTGATGGCTGATGGGTCATGGTTTCTGGTTACTCGATACTGAATGCTCGATACGCATCCTTTTCACCTGCTGGATGATCTGCCCGGCCGCGGTGTCAATCTGTTTCATGGTATTGCCTCTCCCCAGGGTAAGTCTGAGGGCGCCCATCCCCACTTCCGACGGAACGGACATGGCGGACAGCACATGAGAGAGCTTTACGGTCCGGTCATGGCATGCAGCCCCTGTAGAGGCCATGATAGTAGGGATGGCCTCCAGGATCCTTCCGCCCTCCAGGCCGGGGACCGATACATTTAGGGTATTGGGAAGCCGGTCTTGAGGGTGACCGTTGAGGACCAGCCCGTCGATCTCTGCAAACAGACGTTCCTGCAGGAGGTCTCTCATGCGGCCGATCCGCTCCGCATCTTTCCGGAGCCTCTCCACGGCAACCCTGCATGCGGCCCCGAGTCCTGCGGCCAGGGCTACATTCTCGGTGCCTGCGCGTCTGCCGTCTTCCTGCCCGGCCCCATGAATGAGCGGGGTCAGGGATCGACCTTTCCGTATATAGAGGGCGCCCACCCCTTTGGGACCGTAGACCTTGTGACCGGCCACGCTCAGGAAATCCAGGTTGAGGTCTTGGACATCCACAGGGATCTTTCCAACGGCCTGGGCCGCATCCGTGTGCAGGAGAACTCCGTGTTCCGTTGCGATGGCCGATATCTCTCGTATGGGTTGGAGCACACCGGTTTCGTTATTGGCGAGCATAATCGTGATCAGGACCGTATCGGGGGAGATGGCCTTTTTCACGTCATCGGGATCCAGTTGTCCGAAACGGTCCACAGGGAGAATGGTCAGCCGGACGCCCAGTTCCATCAGGAAGAGGGCGGGATTCAGGATGGCGGGGTGCTCGATGGCCGAGGTGATGATATGACACTCCTGCGGGTGTGTCAGGTCAACGACCCCTTTGAGGACATAATTGTTGGACTCGCTCCCGCCCGATGTGAAGACGATCTCATCGGCCTGACACCCCAGCAGATCGGCCACGGCCTCCCGGGCATGGTCCATGGCCTCATGGGCCCGCTGGCCCAGTACATACCCGCTGGAGGGATTTCCGAATTCCTCCGTCAGAAAAGGCATCATCGCCCTCAGGGCCTCCGGATCGATGGGGGTTGTGGCATTATGATCCAGGTAGATCGGTGTTTTCGAGTGGTTATCCGGCATTATGAGTTCTCCTTAGAAGGCGCCCCGCAAAAGGACGCGGGATCTTCGACAAGGCACAAGGGCTTAGGTCCATCAGCCATCAGCCATCAGCCATGAGCCATCAGCTATCGGCCAGTATCCAGTATCCAGAATCCTCCTGCCATCCCTTTGTAGGATATATTTTGCAGATTGACAACAAATACCATATAGTGATACACGACAAACGGGAAAGCATACAAAAACCAGTCGGGATTATCCTATAAAAACCGGAAAACAGGAGGTGGAAGATGGCGGCAGACAATAAGAAGGAGTTTATCCTCTGGTTTGGTGAAGTCGGCATTGGGGACGTTCCGTTGGTCGGCGGTAAAAACGCTTCCCTGGGTGAGATGTATCAGAAACTTGGAAGCAAAGGAATCCGGGTCCCCAACGGCTTTGCGATTACCGCCTATGCCTACCGCTACTTCCTCAAGTACGCTGGGATTGAAGACGAGATCAAAAAGATTTTGAAGGATCTGAACACCCATGACATTTACAACCTGATGGCCAGGGGGAGGGAGGTCCGGGAGATCATCACCCATTCTGAACTTCCTCCGGATCTAACCCAGGCCATCTATTCGGCATATGACAAATTAGGCCAGGAGTATGCTGAGAACGGGGAAAAGGCCCAAAGGATCACCAATGTGGACGTGGCCATCCGCTCATCGGCAACGGCCGAGGATCTGCCGGATGCCTCCTTTGCAGGGCAGCAGGACACCTACCTGAATATTCGCGGGAGACGAAGCGTCCTGGATGCCTGCAGGAAATGTTTTGCCAGTCTCTTTACCAACCGTGCCATCTCTTACCGTCACGACAAGGGCTTCGGCCAGTTTGACGTCTCCCTTTCCATTGCGGTCCAGAAGATGGTGCGCAGCGATTCAGCCTATTCGGGGGTCATGTTTTCCATCGATACGGAGACAGGGTTCAAAGACGCGGTATTTATTACGGGTGCTTACGGCCTGGGTGAGAATGTAGTTCAGGGCACGGTCAATCCGGACGAGTTTTATGTTTTCAAGCCGACGCTTAAGATGGGGAAACGGGCTATTATCGGTCGCAAGGCAGGGGACCGCGATATCAAGATGGTCTATTCCGTGGAAGACGATGCCACGGTAAGAAATGTCCCCACGACCCTGGATGAACGGCATCGGTATGTGTTGACCGATGATGAGATCCTGAAACTGGCCGAGTGGGCCTGTATTATCGAAGACCACTACAGCGACGAGGCCGGGCATTTCAAGCCGATGGACATTGAATGGGCCAAGGACGGCGACGGGGTCAATGTGGGTACCGGCGAACTCTTCATCGTGCAAGCAAGGCCCGAGACCATTCATTCGCAGCAGGATGTCAATACCTATGAAAGCTATAAGCTTTTGGAAAAGGGTGAAATCCTGGCCACGGGAACCGCTGTGGGGAGCAAGGTGGGCCAGGGAGTCGCCAATGTCATCCAGTCGACGCTGGATATGAACAAGTTCGAACCGAATCAGATCCTGGTGACCAGCATGACCGATCCTGACTGGGAGCCGGTCATGAAGATCGCGGCGGCCATTGTCACCAACAAGGGGGGCCGGACCTGTCATGCGGCCATCATCTCCCGGGAGCTGGGCATCCCGTGCGTGATCGGCACAGGGAACGGCGATGAGATGATCGCATCGGGACAGGAGGTCACGGTCTCGTGCTGCGAAGGAGAGACCGGGCAGGTGTACAAAGGTCTACTGAAATATGATGTGCAGACCGTGGATCTCAAGGACATCCCCCGAACACGGACCAAGATCATGATGAACGTGGGCATGCCCGAAAAGGCCTTTTCCCAGGGAAAGATCCCCAATGACGGGGTGGGCCTGGCCAGGGAGGAGTTTATCATCAGCTCGCACATCGGGATCCATCCCCTGGCCCTGCTGGATTACGATAAGTTGAGGGAAAAGGCCAAGTCCGACCAGAAAATCGCCGGGGTCATTTACAAGATTGATGAAATCACAGCGGTATACACCGATAAGAGGCAGTTTTTTATTGATAAGCTTTCAGAAGGTATTGGCCGAATCGCCGCGGGATTCTACCCCAATGACGTCATTGTGCGGCTCTCTGATTTCAAGACCAATGAATATGAAAACCTCCTGGGCGGGTACCTGTATGAACCCGCGGAAAACAATCCGATGATCGGTTGGCGGGGGGCATCCCGTTATTATGATGAGAAGTTCATGCCGGCCTTTGAACTGGAGTGTATTGCCCTGCACAAGGCCCGGAGCGAGATGGGGCTTACCAATATCAAGGCCATGATCCCCTTCTGCAGGACCCCGGAAGAGGGGAAAAAGGTCATCGAGGTCATGAATAAATTCGGGCTGGTCCAGGGGGAGGACGATCTTGAGGTCTATGTGATGTGCGAGATCCCCAGCAATGTGATCTGTGCGGATCAGTTTGCAGACATCTTCGACGGTTTTTCCATCGGATCCAATGACCTGACCCAGTTGGCCCTCGGTCTGGACCGGGATTCCTCTCTGGTTGCCCATATCTATGACGAGAGAAACCTTGCGGTGAAACGGTTGATCGCGCAGGTCATTGAGGTGGCCAAAAAGAAGGGACGCAAGATCGGGATCTGCGGCCAGGCCCCGAGCGATTTTCCTGAATTTGCAGAGTTTTTGGTGGAGTGCGGCATCGATTCCATGAGTCTCATACCGGATACCGTGGTTAAGACCCGTCTGGCAGTTGCCAAAAAGGAAAAAGAACTCGGCATCCTGGTGGAGAAAAAATAGACAATGGAATCGGTCAGAATTTTGGGAGTGGGGTCGTATGTGCCGCCGAGAGTCCTGTCCAATTTCGATCTGGAGAAAATGGGACTGGATACCACCGACGAATGGATCGTTCAACGGACCGGCGTGAGGGAGCGGCGGATCGCCGACCCGGACGTCAACACTTCGGATCTGGGTCGTGAGGCCGCGCTCAAGGCCTTTGACATGGCCGGGATCACGGCCAAAGATATTGACCTGATTATCGTGGCGACCATCACGCCGGACACCTGCTGTCCGTCCGCGGCCAACTGGCTCCAGGCCAAACTGGATGCGCCCCAGGCCGTGACATTCGACGTCACTGCGGCCTGTTCCGGATTTATTTTCGCATTGAATGTTGCAGAGCAGTATCTCAAGACCGGGGCGGCCAAACGCATCCTGGTGGTGGCGTCGGAGGTCATGAGCCGGACCCTCGACTGGACCGACCGGACCTCCTGCATCCTCTGGGGGGACGGCGCAGGGGCGGCCGTGCTTTCCCTGGGGAATGAGGGTCCTGAAATCCTGTCCACCCACCTCCATACGGACGGGGTTAACGGGCAGGATCTCCTGATGCCCGGAGGCGGATCCCGGACCACCCCGATTTCCCATGAGAGCGTTGATAAAAAGCTGCATGTTCTGCAGTTGATCGAAGCCAACGCCAGTTTCCGGGTCGCCGTGAGGCATTTTGTGGATTCCATCAAGGAGGCCGCCGAATTCAACCGTGTAGCGGTTGAAGACATCCGGTGGTTTATTCCTCACCAGGCAAATCTCCGTATGTTCCAGTCCATGGCCAGGATTCTGGATATTTCTATGGACAGGTTCTACGTGACCCTGGACAGATATGGCAATATCTCTTCTGCATCGTGCGCCATTGCCCTGGATGAGGCGGTCAGGGAAGGCAATGTAAAGAAGAATGACCTGGTCTGTCTCCCGGTCTTCGGCGGCGGATTGACCTGGGGCAGCGCTTTGATACGATGGTAGACCAGCCGCCCGCCCTGGGCCTGTATCGACTATCCGGCATCCAGCATTCCCGCCTTCTGCGGGATCTTCGCTTCGCTACGACCAGCATCCAGCATCCAGCAGAAGTTTAGAAGATGAGAGGGTAAGAGGGCTAGGCACAACCGCGAAACCGGCATCGAGTATCCAGCATCCGGTTTCCAGCATCCAGTATCCGGCTCAAAAGGAGTATACGGTGATCGCCAATAAGCTCAGGGACATGGGGGTCGGGTTCATTGCCGGATCAGAGCATTTTGCCGCGGATCGACCGACTCTCGTCATGATTCACGGGGCAGGGGGGGCCTCCCGGATCTGGCTGAATCAGACCCGAGTATCCAAGGCCCCGTCAGCCCGACTCAGCAGGGCTGTCAATCTCCTGGCCCTGGACCTGCCGGGTCACGGCGAAAGCCGGGGCGAAGCGCAATCGGATACGGACGGCTACGCAGCATGGCTGGGCCACGTGCTTGGGACCGTTTTCCACGAGCCGCCTGTCCTGATGGGCCATTCCATGGGCGGAGCCATCGTCCAGAAGACGGCCCTGTCAGACCCGGACCTCATGAAGGCGATCATCCTGGCGGGGACAGGCCCCCGGCTCCAGGTGGCCCCCATGTTCCTGGAAGGCCTGAAAAAGAATTTTGACACCATCATCAGTACACTCATGGGGTACGCTTATGCAGAGGGTGTGGACACGCGGATTGTCCAAGAAGGGGTACGTCTGATGAAGGCGGCGGGCGATGAGGTGGTATACAAGGACTTTTATGCCTGCAACCAATTTGATGTGCGAGATCAGATAGAAAATATCCATCTCCCCTGCCTGATCCTCTGCGGCAGTGAAGATAAAATGGCGCCGCCCTCCCTTTCACGGAGACTCCATGAAGCCATTCGCGGGAGCAGGATGGAGGTCATCCCTGATGCAGGGCACATGGTCATGATTGAAAAGCATCAGACCTTTAATAAACATGTGCTCGATTTTATCTTAAATTTCTAAGGCGGCATATTCGCGATCCAATATGTCTCACACAGACCCGCAGAGGCAATCCTGAATCCCTTCCACCTTCCACTCGACGCCCCCCTGGGGTCGTGCAAAGGCCCTTCTCCTGTCAGAATCTTTCGGGCGACTAATCGTCTGACGGTTTCTGAAAACGGTCGATCATAGGTAAGACGATCGCACAAAGGACGATTGATATGCCGACCACCACAAATTCCATCCACTTTGGCCATGGTATTTCCATTTCCGTTATCCTCCTCATCTTGAAAGTTCGGAGTTTTCAAGGATCGTTCCTTTAGATCCCTTCAAACACCATTAATTCATTATTCATCTGAGCTGCGCCTGTCGTCGAACCGAGCGCCGCTTTTAAATGCGGACAAAAATGCAGTATGAAGAAAAAAAACACTTCATACAATTAGAAAATTGCGATATTATCTTTCTAAAAAGTAGAATCGGGAGACAGGGATAATGGAATGGCTGAACTATCATCATTTGTTCTATTTTTGGACGGTAATGCACGAAGGAAGCATGACCGCAGCCTGTAAAAGGCTTCGGCTGTCCCCCTCTACTGTCAGCACTCAGGTGGGCAACCTCGAAGAAACCCTGGGCGGCAAACTTTTTCGCCGGGTGGGACGAGACCTGGAGCCGACGGAACTGGGACATCTGATATTCCGCTATGCGAACGAGATTTTTTCCCTTGGCCGGGAAATGATGGACACGGTGCGGGGGCGTGCGACGATGAGTCCCCTGCCGTTAAGAGCGGGAGTCGTTAATGTCTTGCCGAAGCTGATCGCGTGCAAATTACTGGAGCCGGCCTTGAGCCTTCCAGAAAGGGTTCATATGATTTGCCATCAAGACAAAGAGGAACGCCTCCTTTCCGAACTGGCGATGCATAATCTTGACTTAATCCTAAGTGATTCTCCGGTGCGAAAACATGTGAACATCAAAGTATACAACCACTTATTGGGAGAATGTGGTATTACATTCCTTGCAAGCAAAAAGCTGTGCACACAATTTCAGCCGGCATTCCCGGAATCCCTTGACAACGCCCCGATGCTTCTTCCTCTGGATATGACCACGGTCCGGCAAGGTCTGGAAAGGTGGTTTGAGTCTCTTCACCTGAGACCGATGATCGCGGCTGAGTTTGAAGACAGCGCCCTAATGGAAAAATTCGGTCAGAAAGGTTATGGGATTTTTGCAGTCCCCTCTGTTATCGAAAAAGAGGTTCAACGCCAATATGATGTCAATGTTGTGGGGCGGACCCATGCAGTACGTGAGCGCTTCTATGCCGTTTCTTATGAACGGATTATCAAACACCCTGCAGTGACGGCCATCACAAATACGGCGAGACGAGATTTGTTTGCTGGCCTAAATAGAGCAAAAAATCCGGATAAGCCTATCCCCCATCCTCAAGCGAGATAAGCTTCATCTCTGCGCTGGTATCCTCTCAGCAATCCGGGGAGGGTTTATGGTGCGTCTGGAAATAATGGCATGCCCGGAAGCGAAGCTGAATTGCAATTTATCGTCTATTTCTTCCTTGACACTCATCGAAATGTAGGTATAGCCTGTCCTTCAAGGGAGGGCGCTTACTCACGTAATTTCCGGCAAAGAAATCCCCGTGGAAGAAGGATCATACATCCGGGAAGGTCTTGTAAATAACGTGTCAGATAAGGGCAAGCCCTCCGGATTATATTGTCCCAGAGGAGGATTTGGTTGCTATGGAAACGGAAAAGGTCTGCTTTACCAGGGAAGCGGCCCTGCATAAGGCGATAGAAATGGAAGCGGCAAGTTTCGAACTGTATAAAAGTGCCTATTTCTTGGTTAAAGACAGGGTCGCGAAGGACCTGCTGAGGGACTTGTCCCTTGATGCGCTGAGACACAAATACATCCTCGAGAAGGCCTTCTTTGAAGAAACGATTCAGCTCCACGCATCGGGCATCAAGGAAGGAACTACCATGAACCTGACCATGCTCTTGAAGGAAAAACCTCTGGATGAAACCGCTACGGCACAGGATGTCATGATTTTCGCGATACACGACAAGAAGCGCGCCGTGGATTTTTATGGAAAGTTGGCGGAGCAGTGCGCCGATGCGCCTATGGGCGAGATGTATGAAACCCTTCGGGACGATGAACTGAACCACCTGGCGAGGCTGGAGGAGGTGTTCAAGAGCCGTTATATGAAAGATATGGGATAGGAAAGTCAGGTCTAATGAGCTGGTTGTGAGATTGCGTGGTCTCACCGGATCAAGTTCGATAAGGAGTACCCTATGGATTATGAAATCAAAACCGTCGAGATAAAAGGGGAGTTCAAGGTCTGTCCTTCATGTGGATACAAGGATGGATTTCATTCCATGTTCCTAAAAGCGGAAGGTATCACTAAATGGCTCTTTATCTGCCCATCCTGCCATGATGTTTTCGATATAGGGTTCACTGTTTGAACGACTTCTGAAGGAAATGAGGGACACACAGGAGTTGGGCGGACGTGATGGGAATCCTCCTAAAAAGAAAGGAACCGAAGGGAGTTCACGATAAGTACAAAGAAGGTCTTGGGGATCATTAATGACTATGTGTACGCCTATAGGGAGGGATGGGCTGGCCAAGGGAGAGGCTTGCTAGAAGGCCCAGTCAAGACCGAGGAACAGCCCGTTATGCCTCTGCCCGTGATTTGAGTCGCTCTCCTTGCCACTGAAAAAACTGCCTATCCCATGCTGTCCGACGATGCTGAGCTTCAAATTATGGGAAAGATCGTACCCGAACATGAGGGAGACGTTTCTGCTTTTCCAACTGTCGATAGCGTCGAAACCGCCGCCAAGACGATCGCTTTCTTCCCAGTATTGAACATCTGCGGAAAATGACCATCTCGCGGGCAACGGCCTGATCCGGACTTCAAGGCCCAGACCCGGCCCCCAAGAGGGGGAGTCTTCCAGGCCATTCTCATACCCCACGTAGGAAAAGGAAGGCGTAACCTGCAACCATTCGAACGGATGGATATCTCCGGCCATCTTCAGCCCCTGAAGGTGTGTGTCCAGGGTGCGGTGACGCTCTGACAACGAATACGTTGGCCGGGCGGTCAGGAAATCATCAGTCTCCTCTGAGGAATAGCGCAAGCGACTTTCCTGGAGCAGGCGCATGCTCCAGGAAGCGTCACCGAAGGAGCGGCTGATCTGGAAGCCCAACGTGTGGGTCAGACCCTCCGTAAGACCTCCGGGAGAAAAGGTCTGCCACAAAGAGGACGGTCTCAACCCGTCGCTCAGGGATAAATACCCTTTTCCATTTCCGGCGTACCCATACGACAGCTCGCCCAAGTCATTCATGGCGATTTCGACCTCGCTCAACGAATGTGCATGGTCGGCGCCTTCGTCCTTCCACACCCCGGCAGGTCTCTTGGCACAGACCATTTTCAGCCTCCAGTAACGGTTGTCGAGGCTGGATATGGAGACCCCTTTTTGCCTAGCCGCATGAATGAACTTGCCATCTTCAAGATAGATGCCGACGTGATTGACCCGTCGGCCTTTCTGAGAAAAAAAGACCAGGTCGCCCGTTCTAAGGTCTTCCTTAGGGATTTTTTTCATGATGGGGAGGGAATATTGCTGGTAGCTGGAATGGGGAAGATCTAAGAAAAAGGTTTTTGAATAGACATGCCTGACGAATCCGGAACAATCCATCCCTTTCTTGCTGGCCCCCCCCCACCGGTAAGGCGTGCCGATATATCCCTTCACCAGTTCCAGAAAGGATTCCTCCATAAGTGTAGTGGGTGGCGAGGTCGGCTTCTTGACAGAAAGGCTCTTGCCATGGGGCTTGTGAGGCCTCTTTTCTGAGGCAAGAGCGCCATACAGGAAAAATCCGCAAAAAAGATTGAGAAAAAGGAAGAATGTGAGGATAGGCGAACTCAGTCTCATCAGTGTTTTTCTCTCCAGGCCTCCAGAACGCCTCACCACCTTACCCGTGTCAGAATTTGAGTTGGTCTTCCTTTTCGAAGACATCCTTCAGCAGTACCTCACCGCCCTCTTAGCCCACAGGAACATCAAAGCGAGAAGGGAATAAAAGGTAATGCACTCCTATCACATTCCCGAAAATAAGTGCAACAATAAAATCAGGGTGAGCGATATGGTTGGGCGGCGATGGAGGATAACCGAAGGTTGTTGAAACAGAGGTGTCTTTCTCGATAATGAGACTCTCGGGGAGTTACGTATATAAACCCCGGACCCGGTTTCAGTGGGGCCAAGACGTTCGGCCGGTCATCCTCTTTATGATGGATGGATGATCTTTTGAATGGATGGATGTTCCCCGGCAACGAATCGTTAGAGGGATTCCCGCAGGTCCGTTCTAATGCGTATTCACACCCTAGGCGGCCTAACAGCCGCAATCAAAAAGGTATTGGTTCAAATTCCGGCAATTTTTGAGCGCTGACTGATAAGGCACCAACTTTTCCCCATGGTGTCCCGCAAGGCGGGATTACCATCAAAGATTCTAAGCCTCCGGCCGGCATAAGGCCGGCTGCCGTACCCGCCGTATCGCCGGCCATGCAGCTAGACACCGGCCCTGCTGTCATCGCAGGGTTCATCCGGATTCATTGCTCTGGCCTGTTCCGCATCCATGGCGGTCTGGCCTGCGCACACAGGCATCTGAAAAACATTCAAATTTTCGTGTCCGACCTCATCTCTGAGTTCTCTGGAGAGGCTCTTGAGGTGTTCCTTCTCCTGGGCGAGGATTTCATCCACAAAGTCCTTTCCCTTATCTTCCTCGGTAAGATCGCGGAGAATAAGATAAAAGGTGATGGAATCTTTTTCAAACTGAATGGCCAGCCGCAATGCATCTTCTACCCGGTTGAGGTTACTTATATATTTATTCACATTTTCCGGTTTTCGAAAGACATTCATATCCGCCGTATCTTGAATGTATTGATTGATTTCCTCCTCAGCCTTTCTTTGCACATCATCGGACGGATCGTAATCGGTCTTTCTTTTTGCGGCATTTGGCAGTTCCGCCTGCATTTGCTGCAGGGATTTCAGATGCTTTTCCTCTTCGCCTTTAAGATGAGAAAACACCTGTCTCAAACGATCATTTTGAAATGCGTCTTCTGCTTTCTCATAAAAGGTGATCCCATTCTTTTCAATCTCTATGGCAATGCGAAACACTTCATCTGCATTAAACCCCAATATCATATATGTCACCTCCTTCGGTTTAATCGAATAAAGAAATACCAGATTATATGGCGTTTAACCAGGCGGGTCAATAGGGTGTGAAAGGTATAAAGGGATAAAATGGGGGTAGTCTGGCGCAATTCTTTGACAGATCCTGGGTTCAGACGTTCAGGACGGATACCTACTGTTGTGCCTGGACCTTCCTTTGTGAAACCATGCTTATTTCTGATCCCGGTCAAAAAAAGCCGTTTCCTTGATGCGATGGCTATTGAAGTTGGGTTCGGGTATTGTCGTAGACATTTTTTAAAAAGGATGTCAGCTTTATTCCCAGTAACCAAACCGGCTCCAGAATTGCCTGTCATCCTTCTTCCAGTCCGGGCCAAATTTCCTGTCCATATAGGAACCAAACCGCTCAAACCACCGCGACCAAGACGATTTGCCCTTTTGTTTGGCCTCCAGGATATCATTCAAATAAAGCGAAATGTCCGACAAGCGCTCTTTGGGTATGTAAGAGGCAGCGCCCTCCTCAAAGGATTTTCGTGCATCTTCAGGACTCAGGGCGTGAGCAGTAAGCATGACGGGAATAACATCTTTGTTTTTGGCACGCGCAATTTCAAGTAATGCGTAGCCGTCCACCCCCATAATATCCAGAATGGCCAGATCAAAGTATTCACTGTCCAGCAATGTCTTGGCTTCAGAGAAACTTGACGCCCGCACCACTTCACTTGTGGGTAGAAGCTCTTCCAGAGCATCCATGACATCCGGTTCGTCGTCCACAATCAAGATCCTCTTGTAATCCAAAAGGTTTCCTCCCATGGTCTCCCCCTTCAACGCGCGATACTCCGCCTTTAGGCCGCCACACCCCGACGGACAGTCCCCTCGAGAAATTTTCCCTGGTTTTCATCGATACGAAAAAGAAGTTCGATGATATGGATGGCCTCGCAACTGTATTGTGGTGACTTTTCATAATTTAGCCGGAATGATTGGAATTGCATTTAATTAGATCCCAAAAAACGTCGGATGTCAAGCCGATTTGGTGACTATTCCATCATTGAGAGAGAGACATAAAATGTGATAAAATATGATTTTCGGACATTGAAACATTATGGTATGACTCCGGACCCCTGAAGTTCGCGCTCATTTTTTGATACGGCGCAGGCGGGATCCGCTGTATGTCGGGGTGTGTTACCCATTCAAATTGAAAAGGGAGAGATAGTTACCAAGAGGATCCCACGAGGAACGGAAAGCCCTGGCAGGACATACCATCCGTGGAATTCAATGGGAGGTCTATAAGGACTTGCGGCACCCGAATTGACCTTTTATAATGGAATGAAAGTGTCTTTGCCGTCGTATGCGCTGCATGCGCGTATTATGAAACGCTATTTGGCACAAAGGATTCGGCATCCAATCCGTGCGCGGGTTTTCCTTCGGTGATCTTCGGTCAAATCTTCTCCGGAACCGCCGCTGCGGGTCATCCCCAGCGCGGCAGAGTGGAGGTCAATGAGAAAAGAAACATCGACGGAATCGACACAGGAGCTGGCTGAGGACCGTACCGACTGGGCAAAGGAGCGTACCCTGCTGGCCAAGGAACGCACCTTCAGCGCCTGGGGACGGACAGGCATCTCCGCCATGGCCGCAGGGCTTGGCATAGCGCGGCTTCTCGGCTCAGTGGGCTCGCCATGGATTGCCAAAACGGTGGGGGCGATGCTGATCCTTACGGGGAGCGCGATCTATGTTCTGGGGTTTTTAAGCTATCGCACGGCGCTCAGGAAGTTGGCCAAAGAAGGGGTCCGAGGCACATCCCTATGGATTATCGGGGGAATTACATCGGTCCTGATGCTCAGCGCAGTGCTCTCTCTGCTGCTGATTTTTTGAGATAAGGTCCTTGAAAAGGGATATGTCATTATGCCATCTGCGAGGGTAAGACCTTAGGTTTCTGGAAATTTTGGTAAGAAGGACTAAATTGGTATTACAATGTTGAAACCGAATATGCCCTCAAGCGACGATCAGGAAGGTTCAAGGGTTCCTTCCGGATTTCCTCCTGTAATCGATGCCCATGTTCATATTTTTCCCCGCAATATTTTCTCCGCCATTTGGAAATGGTTTGATAAGAATGCCTGGCATATCAGGTATCAAATGACATCCTCCCGGGTATTTGAGTTCCTGCTGTCCCGAGGCATCAACCATGTCATCGCACTTCAGTATGCCCATAAGCCAGGAATCGCCAGGCAACTGAATACGTATATGTCGGAGAAATGCAGAGAGTTTGGTAATCGGGTAACGGGCATGGCTACCGTGTTCCCCGGCGAGAATGATGCGGAAAACATCTTGCAGGAGGCATTTGATCTCGGGCTTGAGGGCCTGAAGCTGCATGCTCATGTGCAGTGCTTTGACATGACTTGTGATCATATGCATCGGCTGTATGAATGTTGCCGGAAGAATAGAAAACCGGTTATCATGCATATCGGGAGGGAGCCTAAAAGCTCAGCCTACAGTTGCGATCCCTATGAGGTGTGCAGCGCTGAAAAATTGGAACATGTCTTAATAGATTACCCGGATCTGAACATCTGTGTGCCGCATCTTGGATTTGATGAGATATCGGCTTACAGAAACCTGATTGAAAAATACGATAATCTCTGGCTGGACACCACCATGGTGATAACCGATTACTTTCCGATTGAAGAAAAGATAGATCTCGGCCGCTACCGATCAGACAGAATTATGTACGGTTCTGATTTTCCGAACATCCCGTATCCATGGGATAGGGAGTTAAAGGCACTGAAAACGGCCGGTATTTCCGATGATGTCTTGGAAAAGATATGCAGCAAGAACGCTGTGGATTTCTTCAGCCTTAAGTTACCCCCCGGTTGAGCGATATGTTACTGCAACTCCACGCAAGCGTCAGGGGGGCAGGCGCGGGGAGTGGATCAGATTCAATCGGCAATCTCGAAGATGGACGGAGTGGTGCAGACGAATGCCGCGGGCGCGGAGGAATCGGCGGCCGCGGTCCAGGAACTCAGCGATCAGGCCGGGCAAATGAAATCTTACGTCGAGGAACTATCCGCAGTGGCGCATGGGCGACGACGGACGCTTGATGAGGTTCACGAATAAAAGCGCCCGGCGCTCTTCATCACATTTTATACATAAAGTGTATAGAAAGGGCGCAGCGTGGGAAATCGATTCCGGGGTGAGCGAATTCATTAGACACTGCCGGCCAATCAGGACCATGGAGGAGCATTTGTCTGTCAGGCGATATTTTCGAGCAGTTTCCCAAAAATGTCGGCGTTGCTGAGAATCCCCACCAGTTGATTGCCGTCAACAACCGGCAGCCTTCTAATGCCTACCATGCGCATCAACTGCTGACAGTTGTAGATGGACATGCCTAAATTAACGGTGATCGGCCGGTTTGGTCATTGCATCCTCTACCAGGTGCGCGGGCCCGCTGATCGTGCTCGATAGAAACGCTTGAATGATATCTCTGCGTGTGATGATTCCGAATGCATCGTCATCGGCCTCTGGTTCAACCACGAGACTCGATACACCTGAATCGCGCATCATTTTTGCGGCTTTGGATATGGGTGTTGATTGGTTAACCCGTTTAACATCTCTCTGCATCAGCTCCTGAACCCTTAGTTTTTCTATATTCGTTCAATATGCCTCCCCGTATCAGAGATTACCTTATCATCTTGACCGCCAGTTCTTCCTCGTCCAAAATAAAAATAACCTTCCCTTCTATATCATCCTTGATTTTTAAAGCATACCCATTCACGAAGACAGTCGTTCCTGAGTACACAATCCCTTTGACCTTCACTGCCAACGGTTTATCATCGGAAATCGACAACTTTTTTGACAGCAACTCCCTCTCTTTTAAGATCTTCTCTTCCTCAATGACCACATTGCGTCTGTGTTCCCTGAGCATCTCAAGTTTACGCAAAAGTGCATCGGGGATGGTTTTGTCTTTGCCTAAGTTATCATATTTAGATAAAGCTACATTGATTCTTACTTTGCTTTTCCTGAATTCTGCCAGCTTCTTTGAAATTTCAACAAATCTCTCCCTGAATTCGGAAGCTACACCGACACTCACATGCGTTACGATACCGGCGGGCGATCCAATTTCGTTCATTTCAATCATCTTTCCGGCATTGACGCTGCCCCCCCGTATACGGCCTTTTCCGCCGGTATCGATAATACGGCCGTCGGCCGATACATTACTGCGAACAATATCGTTGCTGATGAGTATATTGCCGTTCGCATGAACCTGGGCGTTTTCAATAAAGCGGACGGTAATATTTCCCCCGGCATGAACTTTTCCCTCTCCTGAGCCGATGATGCCGCCCTTTACGGAGATATCGGCACCGGCTTCGACACATGCATCCTCGATACCGCCGCCGACATTGATATTCCCTTCCGCCTG
This sequence comes from Deltaproteobacteria bacterium, assembly GCA_021737785.1. NCBI lineage: Bacteria > Pseudomonadati > Myxococcota > Myxococcia > Deltaproteobacteria bacterium. The sequence continues at coordinate 20,322 of JAIPDI010000048.1, read as the reverse complement.
TACGCGAAATCCCGTGCGAATCCATCCGTTGATGTCCAGTGTCCCGTCCATGGATAAATTTCCCGTTGAATAATCGACATCGCCGGGCACTTTGAATTGTTTGAAAACCGACACTTTATTCTTTTGGGTGAGAACGGCTACGCCATCGATCTTCGCAGCTAAGGCAAGGCCGTCGTCCGATATCTCCACGTTTTCACCAGGCACAAGGATTTCATCCGTACCCGGATCAGCAGGAATGATGTCGCCATATACGCTGATCCCGTTTTTGCCCTCGGTCGGCGGTATTTTGACTGCCAGGACCTGGCCGGTTTTCACGTTTTGCAGGGCTTGGCGTTCTTTGTAGTCGATGGATCCGGATTTCTGGTCAATTGTCCCTACTGTTTTCTCGGCCAGAAACTTGAGCTCAATCCTGGCATCTTCCCCCGGCTCAGGGGCCATTCCTTCAGCAATAAGGGTGTCGAGTATCGGCATATTTCCGACAGTTGCCTTCTTAAATGCCTGCTCAATTGCGTCCTTTCTGATGCCGAAGGTTATGCCTGAATCCGCCAGCATTTTTTCAACTATTTCCATGGTGAGGGTTTTTCCCGACGGCGATGGCGGATGGACGGATAACTGGACTCTCAGTTTATCCCTTGAAATCTGAAGGGCTTCCTCGACACAGAGACTGCCATCCACATAATCCGCATACCCCGCTACAACGCCCTCGGCAACTACATAGGTTACATTGTCCTGTAGAAGCATCACATTCTTGCCGGTCAGCAATACCTTGTCTTTAGGCTCGGCGCCTGAAAGCGTTTCTCCGGTTACGGTGCTACCATTGACGGGTTCCTCCGATGGAATCTTGACGGCAAGCACGTCACCCTCGGCAACCATCTCTTTGATCACGATTGTCGGGTCCAGTTTGCTGCGGCGTCGAGATTCATCCACGATTTGGGGGTCTTCACCATTAAGACGAAATTTGAATTCTATGCGGGCGTCCACGCCGTCTTTTGCGGGCTTTCCTTCTGCAATCAGGACGTTGTATTGGGCAATCGCTGTAGCTGCAACTTCGGATACAATATTCTCGATGAGGTCCTTGTGGATTCCGAAAACGACATTCAGGTCTGTAAGCGCTCGCTCAATGTCTTTGACCCCTACCGGCTTCCCATTTCCCAAGGGAGGGGTTATCGTCTGGATTGTCGCGTTCATGCCATGATCCAAAACGACAACATTCAGTTGGCCGTGCGCATTGCGCATGGTAACGGTGAAAGTATCTGAATTGATCGATTCCACAGTTACTTCATCGGGCTGAACACCAAGTTTTTCAGCGCCTTCTATTCGCGCGGTTTCAGGATTATCGCACGAAATGGTAACGCTTGTTCGCAGCATTTTTTACCCTCGAAATCATAGGATTGGTCACCGATCTGAATTGAGACACCATATCAATATGCCTCATTTGTAACATTTTGGCCGTCTCTTCCTTCGGCCGGCCCGATGACAAAATGCGCGGTCACGGCACTCGTCGGCCGCCCCTGACCCATGAATAACCGGAATGAAAAGGCAGCGGGGATGAACACCATTCGAAAGGTTTCTCCAGGAGTAACAGAACGGATGCTGGTACGATCACTTCTTTATCAAATAAAAACGCCTTTGAGAATAACTCAAAGGCGTTTTGTAATGCCCCAGGGCACACGTATCCGTCTCTCGACCTTAAATTCGCGAAGCATGGATCCTTTGCCTTGTAATTTTGGTGGATTAAATTTTGTGGGGTTATCTTCGGTGCCCCTGTTTGTCTATAGTTAATAAGCCAATCCAAGTCAATATCTTTCTGGATTTCATATTAGAAGATTCAGCAAATGCATTGTGACGTCACCAAACCGCATTGATATGATTCAGATTGAATGTGAGGGTAGCCAGATGGCGATAACCTATTGAGTTAACAGAGAATAGATGAGACCGCTGAAGTATTTATTGCGGGGAGGCGATTTGTTCATACCGGGACTATCCATTGTCACCGCTTCCATTTTCCTGTGGCAGGCGATATCACAATGGAGCCCTGCTCGCAGGGCTCTAATGGATTACGCCTCCGCACCTCCGAATCGCGGCTCCTATCCAATCATCGGTGGCAGGCGGGCCCCCACCGTTTTTAGAACCTGCCCGGTGGGCCAGCGTTTTGATAATGGACTACAGTCCCGTCAACAAGTCGAGGATACGGTCTTTTTCCCGGAGATCTTCCAGCCACGGTGCGGGCAGGGCGTCGGATCCCAGATGGGCCCCCAGGACCATCCCTACGATCATCCCTCTGGCTGCACTGTCGCCCCCTGCCATAACCGATTGGATCAGGGCCTCCTTCAGGTCGGTTTGATAGCGTCCGATAAGATGCACCACCCCGGGAAAGGCCTCAGGGGTGTGACAGGTCTGCCCGAAAGATGCGATGGTTTGGACACTTTCTCCATCTGTGGAGGCCAGACCATTTTTGACCCAACCGGCTATGGACGAATTGCTGAAGTGTTCCTGTGCGACCTGATCCATGGCCTCAGCCGGGGACGTCCCGCGCAAAACCAGCCACGCAACCCTGGCAAAAAACTCGGCGCTTTCGATGGTAAGGGGGTCGGCGTGGGTCATTCGGGTCTGAGCCTTTGCACTCCCTGCAAGCATGTCCAGATCGTTTCTATAAACATAGACCAGGGGGGCGATGCGTGAGGCCCCGGCCAGGTCGTTAGAAGGGGAGCCCGGATCTTCATGGCCGCTTCCCGAGGCATATTTTGAAAGGGTAATTCGGGTCGCATTATCCACATAGCCGTTATAGTTCTCAAATAAGGCCCGCCACCGGGCGGAGAAGTCGGAAAGGTCAAACCCTTTTTTTGCAGCAAGAGATTCCAGCAAGACCAGGGTCTGATCCCCGTAATGGGTGAAGGCCCCTTTCTCCTTGGTGGGGTGATAGGAATCGGCGCCAGGCTTCAGAAAAGTGTCGATCCTTCCGAATTTCTTTGCAATCGATTCAGTATCATAAATCCAATGGGCCCCCAGGGCCAATGCATCTGCTGCGAAGGCGGCCAATACCATCGCCTTTTCATGATTATCCATGAGATCCTCCTATCTCCTCCAGCACCTTTGAAGGATGATCCGCGGCCTTGGCCACCCTGTGCCAATGCCTTTTCACCTTACCATCGGGACCGATCCAGACCGTGGACCGGGTCACCCCCTGAACCGGTTTTCCATACATCTTCTTCTCGCCGAACGCCCCATATGCTGTCATCACCGTCTTGGCCGGATCTGACAGGAGGAGGAACGGGAGGTTGTGTTTCCGGATGAATTTTTGATGAGAGGCTTGGCTGTCCGGTGAAACACCTAAGATGACCGCATCCTGTTTCAGGAATTCGCCGTACAGGTCACGGAATCCCTCGGCCTCTTTGGTTCACCCGGATGTATTGTCTTTGGGATAAAAATAGAGGATCACATGTTTTCCTCTGAAGTCTTCCAGGGAAACCTGATTTCCATCGGCATCCGGCAGGGTAAATGCCGGGGCGGTTTTGCCCTCCTGTATGGTCATTGTCTCCTCCTGTGACTGGGTCATCAAGCTTCATTGCAGCATCGATTTTTCAAAAAAATAGCGTCAGGGGGTATATTACCACAACTTTTGGCGCCTGGGAAGGCGCTCCCGGGGGTGCCATTCCAAGAAGGAGGATTGCAGTGTCTTTTCTGACACACAACGTGCAACCCTCTTCTTCGTGCTATCGTGACTCTTACTTTATGGCAATAAAGATCAAGAAGAAGACCGCTCTGGCTTTAATAGTTACCCACTAATCAGGACATTCTGGCGAGAATATGATTTGTCTTGGTTGAATTCACCAAGATCTTATGGTAGTTTACGGCGCCTGAGAATCGAAGCCTTCAACTACCGTTCGTATCCTGAAAATTCAATTATTCAGGATATGCTGGAATTGTGGAGATCCGCTATATATAACGTGGGCCGGATGATCTGTTCAGTACCACTTATCAAAAAACAAAGATCCAAGGCATTGAATCACAAAGAGAGGGAGAACTGCGATGATGTTCGAAAAGCATTACCATGCAGTTGCGTTGATCCGTTTGGCCTGCATTTGCTGTTTTATCTCTGTCCTTCTTGCTTCCTGTGGCGACGATAAAGGGACCAGTTCCTCCGCAGTCGATGCTACGCGTTGGTACACCGAACAGCGGTTGGATCATTTTTCACAGGAAGAAACCAGAACATGGAAGCAGCGCTATTTTGTCAATGACGCATTCTTTGATGGCAAAGGTCCGGTATTCTTATGTGTGGGCGGCGAAGGAGATGCGCTTACGCCTGACGTTGTCCAGACAGGCACCGTGCATTGTGCAGTTATGGTCGAGCTGGCCAAACAGGCAGGTGCTCTAATTCTGGCACTTGAGCACCGATACTATGGCGAAAGCCAACCTGTGTCGGATCTCTCCACAGCCAATTTGAAATGGCTGACCAGCAGACAGGCCCTCGGGGATATCGCACAGTTCCATGCGTACATCAGTGAAATCTACAATTTAAAGGATGACAAGAAGTGGGTAACCTTTGGCGGCAGTTATCCTGGGATGCTCGCCGCGTGGGCCCGAATAAAATATCCAAATCTCATTTTTGCGGCTGTATCCTCTTCCGCTCCTGTTGAAGCCTGGTACAACATGGAGGGATTCAACAATGTCATGGCCCAAAGCATGGGAGCAACAGTAGTCGGGGGTTCTGAGCAATGTGTTGAACAGATTCGGAGCGCGTTCAGTGATATCGGCTCGCTTTTGGGCAGTGTAGAAGGTCGGCAGTTCCTCTATGACCGTTTTAACCTCTGTACCAGCGCAGCAGACCCCGATCCATTGAAAGACGAGTATAACCAGTTTCAATTCATCTACTATCTTAGCACACAAGATGGTATTGATCTTTCAGGTTCGCGTACGGGGTCCCTGTTCCCGGTGCAGTCGAATGATCCAAACTGTGAGGAAGATGCCTGCAATATTGAGAAAGTGTGCTCGGACTATATGTTGAATAGCGACCTGGGGCAGCCGATAGACAGGTTGGCCGGTTTGTGGAGCCTTTACACCGGCGGGGAATGTACTTCGGTCGATTATCAAACGGCAACAATCGCCCCCTTGCTTGATACCTCTCTTTCATCCTGGCCAATCCGCTCTTGGCAGTACCAGGCATGTAACGAATTCGGATTTTTTCAGACCTGTGATCCCGGCACCGAGTGCCCCTTTACACAGGAACCTCACATAAACACGGTAGAGATCTGTTCCTATCCTTGCCAACGCGCTTTCGGTATCGATGCAAGCGATATCCAGGAAAGAATCTCTGAAACAAACGCGTACTATGGAGGATGGAACCCGGTTGGGACGAGAATCATGTACGTTAGCGGGAGCATCGATCCGTGGAATTCTTTAGGAGTATGCAGAACCCCGGACTGTCAACCATTGCCTGAACAGCCGGTCCTGTGGGTCGAAGGTGCCTCTCATCACTTCTGGACCCATGCAGCCGGGTATTATACACCGCCGCTGTCCCATGCCGTGGTTCAGGCGCAGGAGGCCATAAAGGCACAGGTCCTGATTTGGCTTGAGGAATGAAGTCATCCAACAAGAATTCCGATCAAGATAAGGGCTCAGAAATGGCGTGTTCCATCGGAATGGGGAACCGAAAACATTGATTGAGGAGCGGCTGGGACAAAGGCCGTCGCCTCCTATTCCTTTCCGGCCCCTCGGTCAGAGGCAAAAACATGTTGACTTACAGGCAGTTATTGACTATCAGACATCAAAGAACGCCAACATAGATCAACAAATTAAACCTTCATAAATTTGAGGCAAAGAAACCATGCCCGATACGATAAAAATCAAAGGGCGGTGCAGCGTGCCTTGGTCATCACCAGACGCCTTTGGGTTGCCCATACCCAGAGGCGTTTTTATTGGGGCGGTGGGACAACGGGCCGCCAGTGGCTCCTCTGACTCGGCGCCAACGCACAGGGCGGCATAGTTCCGTCGTCAATGGTATAAAAGCATAGACGTTACGCCATATATTTAAGGTGCCGTGCAAAGCGGAGGGGAAAATCGAGGGGTTCAGACTGGTAGTTGAGTCAACGTAGTCAAGAACGTCCCGCGGATAATGGCAATTCTTTAAAGAGAAAAGGGTAGGCCTTATGACGGCTGATAAAGGTTTGGTACCAATCGAGTTGATCCAGAATAGGATTATTGTTCTCCGAGATGAAAAGGTCATGATTGACCGGGATATTGCCGAGCTTTATGGCGTGTCGACCAAGGCGCTGAATCAGGCGGTCACAAGAAACATGAAGCGTTTCCCGCCTGATTTTATGTTCAGGGTAACAAGAACGGAAAAAGAGCAACTGGTCACAAATTGTGACCGGTTCGGACCGTTGAAACACTCGTCAGCAATGCCCCGGGCTTTTACGGAGCAGGGGATCGCCATGCTTTCGTCAATCCTAAACGTGGATAGAGCCATTGATGTCAACATCGCGATCATGAGGGCCTTCGTGCAGCTCCGAAAAATATCCTCCTCTCAAAAACAACTGGCGCAAAGACTCTACGAGATTGAGGTGCGGTTGGAGAATCATGATGAGAATATCGAGGCGATATTTGAGGCGATCCGGCAACTCATGACGCCGATAGAAAGGCCGAGGAAAAAGATTGGATTCGAAGTCAGCGAACCCAAAGGCCGGTATGGCAAAAGAACCAGGAAAAAGGAGGGTTGGCCCGGACCATCGAGCAGGGTACAGGTCCTTTCGGTGTCGAGCGTCCAGAGCCCTTTGTTTGAACAGGATAGGCAGGATTCTCAGGATGTTGCGGGAACAAGAACACTCCCAAGCGGCGATATGACCATTTAGCTCTCAGCCGGTCGCCCCTTTTCGGCCCCTCGGTCAGAGGCAAAAACGTCTTGACTTACGGGCAGTTATTGACTATCAGACATCCAAGAACGCCAACATAGGCCAACTCATCAAGCCTTTCATAAATTTAAGGCAAAGAAACCATTCCCGATACGATAAAAATAAAGGGCGGTTCATCGCGCCTTGGTCATTACCAGACGCCTTCGGGTTACCGTACCCGGGGGCGTTTCTATTTGAGTAGGATGGGACAACAGGCTGTCAGACCTTTTCTTGCGCCGGCGCCAGTGTAGGGGGCAGCATAGTTCCATTATCAGTTGTGCAACTTATGGTGGATAAAGGCATAAGGGCATATACATCCCTGTTCTGGCCGCGTATTTCATGGGACCGGCAAGAGACAGTGGCGCTTGACCTCGATCAGCCTTTGGATTAAGATGTCTAAAAATCAAAGATTTTGAGACAGGGGTCTGAAGATGGCAACGGCGACGTTATTGGAACAAACACAGGAACTGCTTCAACACTCTGTACCGGGCGACCAGGATATCGACGCCAAAGTACGTGAACTCATCAAAGCTGAGTGGTTACGTCAGTTGGCGCGCTATCGAAGGGTGGACATGGACCTGACCCGCAAATATGGCCTGACTTTCGATAAATTCCTGAGCCGGCGGATTACCCGCAAGATGGACTATGCCTGGGAAGTTGAACAAGATGCCATGGATTGGGAAACCGCCATAGGCGGCATGCAAACCGTCGAGCGTAAGCTAAAAGAAATGCTGGCAGATCAATGAGACATGGCCTCTCGGAGTTATGGCAAGAGGCTCAAAAGGCCTTGGAGACGGTCTGGTTCATCAGCTCGCTGGAAGAGACGGAGCGGACGGACATAACGCTCTCTTTTCGGCTCATGATTCGAGAGGACCTTTTCGTCCAGGTGTTCAGCGGCCAAAAATCCATGAGCCTATACATGGCATTGGTTGAGGGGCGGCGGCGCATTTACGGAATAGATCGAGAGGGCAACGAATGGCACGTACATCCTTTTGAAAGCGCGGATCGCCATGAACCGCTTGCCCAAGGTCTTGGACCCAAGCCGCTTCTTTCATTCCTTTCCCGAGTTGAAGAACTGCTGGTCAAGACCGCTCTGCTGTAATCCGTGTGTATAGACCCGGTATTGGCCCCCTCAGTACACCGAGAAAAGCCCTTGACATCCGTTAATTGCCTGTCCCCTTTTCACGTTAAGGGATGATCCCACGTGATTCTTTTTGGACAGGATAAACAGGATTTTCAGGATTTTCCCGGAGCAAAAACACACGAAGCGGCGACAAGACCATTCGGCAATAGGCCGATCGCCTGCTATTCCTTTCCGGCCCCTCGGTCAGAGGCGAAAACATTTACCCCGAAGACAAGTATGGCCCGAGTTGTCTCATCCTGGGGTATACCAGAGCGGGCCGGCCGTTGCACATACATTGCAGTTACCCGAGCCGGCCACTTATCAAGATCATCACTTTATACCAGCCTGACCCTGAGCTGTGGATCGACTTTCGGGTCATAAGATGAGACATGAGGAGACTTGGAATGAAAGAGACAATGGTTGAATCTAAAGTAACCTATACACTGGAACAGGATGGCAAATTTCTTATTGTTGAAAATGTGCCGGCACGTGTATGCAGAGAGACGGGAGAGCAGTTCTTTTCTCCCGAGACAGTCGAGCATATCCAGGGCATTATCAAGAGCAGGGAGAACCCCGACAGGGTGATAGAGACTCCCGTGTATAATTATGGATAACAGCAAGGCCCAGCATGCCGCTTGAGTGGCACCGGTCTGCTCAAGCTGTTGCGAAAGGATGTTTCTCTGAGATTAACTGGTTGTTATCGCATTGTCCTTTTCCCGAACGGACAGATTGGATAGACCAACAAATCAAACCCTCTAAAATTGATGCAAAAAATCATGCCCCGCATCTTCCAAATCAAAGGGCGGTTCAGCGTGCCTTGGTCATCACAAGACGCCTTTGGGTTACCATACCCGGAGGCGTTTTTTTTCGGATGGATGGAGGGGGATGCGAACTGATGTATATCCTTGAATTACCAAAAGGCTGCCTTGCGTCCAAAGGAAAGTCCTGCACTGCTGACGGGAGCTAAGACATGGCTCCCATAACTGCCTCAGGCATCTTGCGGCCCGAAATCAAGCGGGCTTATGGCCTCCTTTTTGGTCTGGCTCTGTATCGTATGGGTATAGATCATGGTGGTTCGCACATCGCTGTGACCCATGAGTTGCTGGACGGTGCGGATATCGTAATTGGCCTGAAGCAGGTGGCTGCCGAAACTGTGCCGAAAGGTGTGGGGCGTGGCCCGCTTGGGGATCCTGGCCCTTTTCACCGCACCCCTGGTCGCCTTTTGCACATGACTTTGATGGAGATGGTATCTTCTTAATTCCTTTGTCTCCGGAACCAGGGTCAGGGTCTTGGCAGGGAAAAACCACTGCCAAACCAGCTCGGTGGCCGCGTTTTTGTATTCTGCGGCCAGGGCATCGGGCAGGAACACGCCGCTGTAACCGGCCTTGATGTCTTTCTCATGAAGATCCATCACCTCTTCAAGATGCGCCTTCAGTTCGGGCACGATCGCCCTGGGCAGAGGCACGGTCCTGTCTTTTTGCCCCTTTCCGTTATGAACCGTCAGCATGCCCGTATCGAAATTGAAACACCCTATCCTCAGGTTCAAACACTCGGATAGCCGCAGGCCGCACCCATACAACAGACTGACGACCAAATCGTACGGCCCCCGCAGCCGTTCAATAATCCGGTCAACCTCTTCTCTGGACAGGACAACCGGTATACAGGGCCTTCGTTTGGCCCTCGGGACATCGTTCAATTCCCCAAATTCATTTTTGAGGATGTGCCGAGAAAAGAACAAAAGCGCATTGAACGCCTGGTTCTGCGTGGAAGCGGCCACCTTCCGCTCCACAGCTAAAAAGGTCAAGAAATCCCTGGCATCCGAGGCGGTGAGGAGCTTCGGGTCCTTGCTCCGGGTAAATCCCTGCAACTGCCTCACCCATCCCCTGTATGTCTGGAATGTCCTTGGGGAATAATGCCTTAATGTGATTTCTGCTTTCAGGGCATCGAATACCGGTCGCCAATCTGCGTTCGTTGATTGCAATCGGCGTTTTTTACTTGATAATCCTTTCTTTTTATTTTTTAATGGCGCATCCTTGTCTTTGTCTGGTAATGCTATATCAAAATATGCTGAAACAGCATGGAATGCCTGTTTTTGTTGTTGTTCAGTTTGGTGCTTTTCTTTCAATTTATCAATAAACTGAGAAATATTTTCCGTGTTTAATTGATTCAATCCATATTTAGTACAAAAATCCAAATAATACCGTAACCACTTCCTGTAGTGGAAGCGGGACGTTTCCGGGACTCTTTCTTTAACCAGCTGTGCGTCGTAGAAGACGCGAATTTCAGGAGGGATCTCTTTCATTGGAGTTATCCTGTTTTTTAATAACACGCCATTTGAGGAATTATGCAGTTAAAGAAATCATAAGACACCCAGTTTCTTTGGTCAACCGTTTTTTCGTCACAAAAGTTATGCAGAAACTATACAATCACTGGTTGAACCCGGTTTGCTGCTCATCCTGAACATTAAAATGGCGCAATCCAAAGCATACGAAAAATTTGAGAAAATTATCCAAAGGAGAAAGACACTTATTCGGGGACGAAAAGGCGGACGGGTATAAAAATATAGTTAACGCGTCTCAATGCTGGACCGATTTAAATTTATTTTCCCACTTCTTTGATAAATCCTTGGCAAGATTTGGACATTTTTGTTCACAAGGGATATTTGCCGTGTAATTAGGGGGAGATATGGGCGGAGTAATCTCAGAGATTATTGGTTGGGCGGGATGGAAGCTCAAATATTGGGAAAAGCTTGCTCTATACAAAATCATGGCCGGTGAAACGCTTGACGACCAAGCCTTTAAAGAGCTGTTGCGCCACCTTCTCATCGACAATGGACTATTTCCAGTTGAGACCGACCGACCAGACATCAGCTTCGATATGTTTGATAAACAGGCTGATCTATCAGCAACGTCCACCCTCCATATCTGCGAAATTAAGAACCTTCAAAATGTAAACGCATTAGTTTCTGGCCAGTGTCTTCCATTCGGTCCAGCCCTAACGGTTGTCTTCGGTGCTAACGGTTCTGGAAAATCTGGTTATGCAAGGATTCTCGGCTGTGCGGGGTTCATTAGGGGTGAAGTTGATGTTTTTCCGAATATAAATGAACCTGGTTGTTCGAATCTTACGCCGGTAGCCGAAATAGAGATACAAAGCGATTCTGGCAGGCAATGTATCAGCTACTCGCCTAATCAGGAATGTATCGAACTTAACTCTCTCCACGTCTTTGATGTAAAGAGCGTTCAGGAACACCTCATCAAGAAGAATACTTTTACTTTTTCCCCTGCTGGATTATCACATTTGACCAAGCTTGCAGAAGTAACCGACACTGTGAGAGAGCGCCTTGCCGCTTTGGTCGATGCTCAGAGCAAGGCCCAAGATTTCACTCCTTTGTTTCAAGGGGGGAATTCACCTATCAAGGAAATGGTCACAGGGCTAAATGCCAGGACTGACCTGAATGCTCTCCAGGAAGCATCTAAGCTGACTGATGTTGATAAGACCAAAATGGCCGAATTAGATAAAAAGATTGCAGAACTCAAGACCAAAAATATTCCAAAGCAAATCGCTGCCCTTGAAAAAACTAAATCTGATCTTGATGGCCTTCGCGATAAAATCATCAATCATTCTGAGAAGTTGTCAGATGAAGTTGTTAAAAGTGTCAGCAATAGTATCGACGAATTCAAAAAAGCAGATTCCTTTTCTAAAAAGATAGGTATCGATCAGTTCAAGACGGAGTTCTTTACGCATACAGGAACGCAGACTTGGTATGATTTTGTGAAGGCAGCCAAATCATTAGCAGAAGAAGAGCAGGCAGAAGACAAGCCTTACCCTCAAGATGATGATAGATGTCTCTTTTGCCATCAACCCTTATCAATAGAGGCAAGGGAATTAATCCTGAAATTGTGGCAGTTTTTAGAGGGTGAAGCTCAGGCAGCTCTCACCAAAGCAACTCGTAATCTGAATTCGATTAAACAGAAGCTTGGAGGTATGCGTCTTGATTTTTTCAGCGATCAGGCAGTGTCATATCGATATCTAGATGAATACGATAAGGCAAAGGAATCCAAAATTGTTGAGATCATAATAAAGTTTATCGAAGCTTGTAGAATTCGAATTAAAACTCTCTCTGAAATGATCGATGATAAGGACGTTAAAGCGTCCGTTGTCGATCTATCCGAAAACGGATCTGATCTCATCGCTTCCGTCAATGAGGACTTGGACAAACAGCTTGAAAAGCTACGTGATTCTGACCCTGCCAAAGAAATTGAAAAGCTTGAAATAGAATTAAGGACACTTACCCATAAAAAAGTGTTGGGCGATCAATTTTCAGAAATAACAAAGTACGTAAATCGATTAGCATGGGCTGAAGCGGCTTTCAAAGCTGGCGGTTCAACACGGCCTATCACTCTCAAATATAATGCTTTATTCGAAGACATCGTGACTGGTGGCTATCTTCGGTTGTTTCAGGATATGCTCAGTCATCTTGGAAGACCTATTCGAGTAAAGGTGGATACGACACCTAGGAAAGGAGTAACTTTCAAACAAATAATGCTTGAGACCGATTCCGATTCGTTGCCACCTGGTGCTAATCCTGACACTGTATTGAGTGAAGGAGAAAAACGGGCAGTCGCTTTAGCTGATTTCCTGACTGAGGTTGCATTAGACATCGGCAGTGGAGGTATTGTTCTAGACGATCCCGTGACTTCGCTTGACCTTGAATGGAGTGCTGTCATTGCATCTCTTATCGTGAATGAGGCAAAAAAGAGGCAGGTGGTTGTTTTTACGCATAATCTCCCCTTCGTGCATTGTCTTAAGAACTATTGCCAGGATATGAATGTTGACGCCCAGATGCATTGGATCAAACGCGGCGATAATGATGACAAGCCTGGATATGTGTTCGCAAATAATAGCCCTGCTTTAGAATCCGACTATAAGACAACCCACATCGCTAATGAGCATTACAAGAAGGCCAAAGAGCTACCACCTGCTGAACAAGAGCTTGAACTTAAACAGGGATTCGGCGCTCTTCGTACGACCTATGAATCATTTATAATTTATAGCCTGCTTGGTGGGGTTGTTATTAGATTCAATGAGCGGATCAGCCCAGGGCGGTTAAAGGATGTTGTTTGGGATGGGGATCTATTCCAGCGGGTAATTGATAAACATGAGTCTCTGTCAAAATATATCGAAGGGCATCTTCATAGCGATGCTTATGTCCCGGTTAAACCCACACGCGAAATGCTAATACAGGAGATCAACGAATTCGATGAGATAAAGAAAAAACATCGTCAATTAGCAAGTGCACGACGATGATCTCGACTATTAGAGGATTGATATGCAAAGAAAAAAACTTACCGTAAAAAAAGTCCCACACCTTTTCATCAGCCACTCTTCGGCTGATAAAAATCTGATTGATGCCTTTGTTGACCTTCTTCAGACAGGGATAGGGCTTAATCACGACCAAGTATTCTGCACATCTCTTGAAGGAATGGATATCCCTAAAGGTAAGGATTTAATCGAATTCATCCATGAGAAAATTCAAGCTCCTTTCCTGGTTATCATGGTCGTCACGCCAAGTTATTATGAAAGCTCCTTCTGCTTGTGCGAACTTGGAGCTGCATGGGCAATGACGCATTCGTCTTTTCCCATCATCTGCCCACCGCTTGAATATTCAGACTTGGAAGCTGTGTTGAAAAATAAGGAGGTCGGGAAAATAGATAGCCCTGAAGATCTGGACAGTTTACGTGATAGGATCATAGAAGACGGTGATATCGAGAAACATAGCCCTACAAGCCGGTGGAATGTCAAAAGAGATCAATTCCTCAAGAAGATAAAGAAATTGATCCCAAAGCTGGACGGGTTTACTAAAGTCTCCATCGAAAAATATACTGAGATGCAAGATAATTATGAAACTGCCTTGCAAGATGTCGAAGACTTAGAAGAACAATTGGAGAAGGCTAAAAACACGATTAAAAAGATTAAGAAACTCAAGGACAGCAAGGCTGTCCAGGATGTGCTATTAGAGGACATGGATGAATGGGACCAGTTCAAGGCCCTTATTAAAGATGCTAAAGATTATCTTAATAAATTGCCTAATGTTGCGGTAGAAGCCATATATTATGAATATTATGGCGGCTCCTGGGTCCCATCATATTGGGACAAAGACTGGTTAAGAGAGGAAGTTGGAGACGCGCATGAGAGAGGTTACATTTCAGAAGGAGAGGATGGGGCTGTAGAGCCGAATACAGATGATCGTCGTATCTCAAAAGCAGTTGAAAAGCTGGATGCGCTTTCAAGCTTTTTAGCTCAAACTTCCACTGATTTTGATGAAGTCTTTGTCGAAAAACATGATTTCGACCCCAGCATGAGACTGCGGGATTTTTGGGAATCATTTCTCGGATTGGTCTCAAATTGACGTTAAAAAGACATAAAAAATAAAGTGGGCAGACCTACACATTGACAAAATATAGTATTTTTCAAATTTGTTCCAACCACGCCTTTCACCAGATAAACTGGTGAAGGCGGCGTTAGGCCCTAAGAGGAATGCAATGACAGATAGACCGATCGTTGCTCATCTTGTAGCCGACTGCGATTCTCAGCAAGAGAAGAAAATAAACTACAATTTCCTTCTCTTGCCTGCGATTCTCGCGGCTCAACAGCTGGCGTTAGGGTGCCTGACAGCAGGGGTAGAATCGTGGAGGGTGGCGTGAACATCTGGGAAAGTACGTTGCTTGTTTTTGCAGGCTGGGCGCTCAGCACCCTGACTACGATTCTCGGCATCTTGATAGTGCGTAAAGGCGACAAGCGGCGGCTATTCATGCGCGTGTTTCTAGTGATTGAGGAGATACTTATAAGCTTGGAACTTGCCCCAGCTTGGCGGAAGGCGGGGGGATTGGAAACGGTGCCCCAGATCCTTGGCGACGATGAAGAGTGGCGGAATCTCGTTCCGCCGCCTGCCCCCCCGCTTCCCGATGACTTCACCGAGCTACTAGTCCAGATTGCCGATTGGGAAGCAAGTCGAGGGAAGGCCGACCTCACGAAGAAGCTCCAAGCTTTGCGCGGAAAGCTCCAGTTCCTCCACAGCATTCACGCCGGTTTGATGGCCCAGGCCCAGCACGGTGCGGAACACATCTCGGAGAATGGTATAAGTTGCTTTGATGCTGAACTTCCAGAGATTAAAAAACTATGCCATAAAATTCTGAACTTGGTATATCCGATGCGTCTTGGCGTGCCCGCCAAGGCAAAACGCTGGTTTATGAAACATGTGTGGAACTGGGGTCGGGCCAATAAAAACGCCATAAATTAAGCTGGTTAAAGCGACAAAGGGCCTAAAAACGGGTCTATATTCGCATTTTTGGGGCCAAAAAGAGCGATATAGAAATTCTTGAACACGAAACAGAATTTCTAACCAGAAAATGCACCGGATAAAACCGGTGATTTTCGCGTTAAGCGTAAATACTTATCGAGATGCCAACTGTTTATAAAACTATATTACGTTCTTTGTTGATTGGGGCCGTGGCAGGGTTACTTGGTGGCGCTATAGCGGAATGGATTTTGCCACAGTCAAAAGTGTTACCCGATGACGAAAGAATTAAAGCCCAAATTCAAAAATTAGATGAAATGCAGGGAGCAATGGGTGAACTTCAGGACTTTCTTACTCAGCATAGAGAAAAGCTCCAAAAAGATAAGCTGTCAGTTGACAAACTTAGAAAGGAAAAAGAAAGGCTTGAACCAATTGTAAAAGTTGACAAGGAACTCGTCGAATCAATTTTAGGGTTGCAACAAGAGCAATTCAGAAAACAAATATGGAAAGAGAGATTTATAGGTTTCCTCATTGGATTCTTTAGCTCTTTGGCAGCAAGTTCGGTCTTTATTTTCCTAAACAGAAAAAAAATAATCGATGGTGGAAACTTCTAAAAGGAACGCTTAACCATGTGCTGGACGCCGTCTGGGCTTTCGCTGGCGCTCAACCCCAGCCGGGTCAGCACCACGTTATTGAGGAATTGATATGGAAGAATCTCTTATGAAATCACTTGAGGCTATTGGCCGATTCTTCCATCTGTATGTAATCACTTTCGCAACTTATGGAATTATAGGAGTCATTCGCCTATTGAACAACAGATATTACAAGGAAAGTTCACCCCTTAAATTTTTAGATATGAATATTTATCCAGAGTATTTCTCTCTAATTTTTGGCATCCTTTTTTTTGCATCGATCATTGTTTTTCATCTTATGTATCTAAACTTTCAAAGCATAATTGCTCACGCTATTTCTACGCCTGAAGGTATGACTAACGTCAAAATGATCAAATACGGTAGTTGGGTTGGCTCTCCTTTTTCAGAAGGTAAAATAGGTCCTAGTATTTTTTCATTCATGATAGGTTTGGGCATGCTTTACTGCATTTATCTCACAGTTGCACATCTCTTCTTCTCAATGCCAGAAAATAGTAAAATACCAAAATGGTTATACAAAATGATCGGCGGTTTTGATCTAGTCGTATTCGCCGTATCAGTATATTGGTTTTATTTGTGGAGAGCATATATCATTTCGATACGCTCGAAGATAGGAGCATAGAAAACTACATGATAACATCGGCATTCAGCAAATCGCCAAAAAAACGCGCCCGCTGATGCCGGTCAGCCAAGCCAGTCCACACCCGGCTGCAGGAGTAGACAAGTTTTCCCCATTTCAATTGATCGAGCATTGACATGGAAAGTCGGAACCAAATAGGCGTATACGTACCAGTCTCGGAAGTCTTCCCTGAGGTTCAGAGTGACATCAGCACATTCAGGTCTCTGCTCTCGGACTTGAGCAGGACTGATACACTCTTTTGGTGCGCCCGTCTGAATCTTGTGGTTTCCGCCAGTGCCAGCACAGACAGCTTAAGAGCGCAACAATTCGGCCTCAATCAGTTCTTCACTTCGAGAGATATCCAAGCGATCAATGATTTCGCCCATAGCCACGGAGGTGCAAATAGAATCAAGGTATTCTTTCGAGGCCAAATTCTTGAGCTGTTTCGTTGGGTAGCCCTTTTGAGTATCGATCATCCTGGAGATGGAACGACTTATGAGGACCCTCAGATAAGAAGAAAGTTCGCGCAGGCTGCTCTCATAGCGAGTGACATATGGGCTAACCGCATATTTAAGAATAAATTCTCGCTTGATGGAGGTATAGACCTCGCCCGAAGAAGAGCTCTGGGACCTAATAGGAAGAGTGTGGAAGGAATTACAGCGGCTCCAGAATTGACTCAATCACTGGGTCGTGGTTGGGCGTTGTTTAATCAGTACCTTCCCAAGTATTGCCACTCCTTTGATGCCGATTTCTTTTCAGCGACGGCAATCTCAGTTGAACAATATTTTATTGCTTTTGCGGCCATGGTCACGAGCTTTATGAATCCCAGAAATAACAGCGGAATTTTCAACGTCAGAAACCTTCAAGAAGATTCGAGGTTTGGAGATGTATTCTCTCGGTACTTGGAGCTCGAGTCTCAGGATCCTGATGAACTGAAACAGGCACTTTGGGCCGGCATCGGCCATGATATTGGCCGATACGAGGATGCGCCTATTGCTTATTACCGTCCATTGAGGGATAGGCCAATCCTACGTACTGAGGACGGCCGGGGAATCATATTTGACCCCACCTTTTACAGTGAGAAAGCATCGATTGGTCCGCTATTCCACATACTGAAATCCCCCAAGTACAAATCCGATGATCTATTTAACGCCTTTGGTCATGCATTTGAAGATTATGTACTTGACATTCTGGGACGTATGTTTGCCTCCTCTGGAGGTCTGGCAAAGCGTTTTTCTCGGAATATCCAAATTGCGGACAGCGCAGGCAACTCGGTTGAGATAGACGGATTGCTTAACGATGCTTTAGAGGTTGTGCTGTTTGAAGTCAAATCGGGGCTCATACCAGAAACCGCTGTCCTATGCGACGACTACGAGACTCTCCTACAGTCGATGCGGGATAAATACAGTATCACTAGCAACTCAAAGGGGCGTCTAAAGCTCAAAGGCGTTGGCCAACTCGCGAGAGCGGCTGAATCACTAGCCACCAAGAAACGGGCAGGCAAAGACGATGAGTTTCGGACTCTTAAGAATATTTACCCGGTTCTCATCGTTCACGATACATTTCTGACTTCACCCGTATATGGCAGTTTCTTTTCCTCCGAGTTTGCTGCCCATTTACAACCTGATTCAACGCTGGCCAGCGGGATATTCATAAAGCGAGATATGAAAATTGCCCCTGTGATTGTCATGTCAATCGATGACTTAGAGAATCTTGAGACGTCGGTCGAGCATTTTGCTTTTCGCGATCTGCTTGCAGACTACTCCCGGTCGTGCCCTGATCGCTTAATGTCATTGCACAATTTCATCGCTTTCAGCGCCCAATATCGTGACGCTATGTACCATAACCGGAAGTTGGCATCCAGCGCTCTCGACATACTGATAGATGCGGTGAGACAGTATTCGGGAGGAAGTTTGCAGATCTATGAGAACGGCTAACGAAGGGCTGGAGTCGGACAGCGCCGCGATTAGCTGGTAACAATTAGGAGCATATTCAATGTTGGGTTTTAACAGGACCGAGGGGACGTTGTTGACTAACGTGACAAACTACTTTCTGTGCGGCAGCGAAACGCTGTTTAGAAAGTAAGATTCTCTCTGTTCAGTCTGAATGCATGCACTGCGGATAAATTTCAAATGAGGAGGAGTTTGGCCAACCCTGGCGACGTCATCGATAAAGCCCAAACCTTGCGTCCTTGGTTGGGTCTGGGCCGGAAGCATCCCTTTTATAGCCTTACGGCAAGTGAGACAGATCTCCCTGGATTCCGCCTGAGGCGGATAAAAAGGACGGGAATCACGCCTTGGCGTGAGTACACAATCCCGCTTGAAAGCGGGACTCATAGCTTTGCACTCGGGCTTCCCTGCCACAGGCGGCTAAACCTGCCGAAGGCAGACAACCCCGCCAGAGGCGGGTGTCAATGATCGGTATTATGGAGCCACCGATGATCGGGGTTATGGAGCCAGTTGAAAGTGGCCGAAAGTGGGTCTCGACAAGTGGCCAAATTAACGTATTTCACCCCCTTTCACAAGTGCAGATTTTGGTGTTTTGAAAGTGGAAGATTTTTGTGAGTCGACACCTCCAAATTGCCATTCAATATGGCGATATGTACGCCGGAGCGATCCAACCGCCTCAATCGAAGAGCTTCTTTCTTTTTGGCTGAGGGGACACTCCCAGGCGAAGCTGGAGCTTCCCGGGCAGGGGCCGGGGATTGAACAGGAAGATCTTCAGCTTTCTCGAAAATCTGTGATTTATACGCAGAGTTATGGTAAGGTGCGTATAAAATCATGGAAAGGAAGGATGGAATTTGGAAAGACAGCCGCTGGTCGTACAGACCCTGTATGCCGAACTCATGGAGCAGATGCTGGCCCTGGAGGCGGGCAGGAGCATCGGCGGTGTGGAAGGGTGTTTCACCACTAAGAACATCAAAGGGGAGCAATACGTCTATTTCCAATATTCCGACCCTGGCGGCCGGAAACGGCAAACCTATATCGGGAAAAGGGGACCTTCGCTGGACCGGGTCGTGGATCGCTTTGCTTCCGACAGGGAGAGCGTGAAAGACGACCAGAATGAGATCAAACGCCTTTGCGCGCTGCTCCGAGCCGGGGGCGCAATGACAACGGAAGGTGCATCCGCAAGGGTGCTCAAGGCCTTTGCCCAAAGCGGACTGTTCAGAATGGGGGCGGTCCTGGTTGGGACCCATGCCTTTACGGTTTTAGGGAACCTCCTTGGTGTGAAATGGCTTCATTCCGCCCTGCAAACCCAAGATTTGGATATTGCAGGCGAACGACGCCTTGGCATCGCCTTTCCATCAGTCGAAAAGGCCGATGTACCCCAAGTTCTCGATCAACTGGAGATGGGTTTCCTGCCTGTACCCGCCTTTGACCCAGGACAACCTTCCTCATCCTTCAAAGTCCGGGGAAAATCCCTGCGGGTGGATTTCCTCACCCCTTCAAGGGGATCGAAAGACACGGGTCCCGTACCGATTCCCCGTTTCGGCGTGGCCGCTCAACCGCTCCCCTTTCTGGATTTCCTCATGGAACATGCCGAACATGGGGCCGTGGTAAACGGCGGCGGGGTGCTGGTTCAGGTGCCTACGCCGGCCAGGTTTGCCCTCCACAAACTGATGTTGTTCGGCGAACGGGGAGTGATTGCACACACCAAAGCAGAGAAGGACCTGGTTCAGGCCTCGCAGCTTATTCAGGTCCTGACAGAGGATCGGCCCGGAGACCTTATCCTTGCGTGGGAGGCCG
>JAIPDI010000047.1 GCA_021737785.1 Deltaproteobacteria bacterium | reverse complement strand
CAAAAAGGCCATGCTATTCTATCGTCCATCATCATCGCATATAACGACTACTACCAGAAAACCTTAATATGTCAGCAAGGTTAGATTACAAAAAGATCTCCGCATGTTGCAGAGAAGTTACAAACTAAGGGTCTAAACCCGCTCATCAATTGCTCGAAGGTCTTGGGCTGATACTTCCGGAAGCCCTCTTCATCCACGTAGACAAAATCGCAAACAAAATCGGACTGAACCCGGTTGATATCCTCGCACCACTGTCTCAGCCGCGCGCGCCATCTTTGCGAATTCAGGACGGCAAGGGCGGCATGAGCTTGTCCATGGTGGTCTCCCGCAGGGCCTCGTCCGCGGGAAACCATCTCAACTCCGGATCGAGAATCGCATTGGGCGAGGTGGGAAATCAGGATGCAGGGGCATCGGGTATCTCCCCGGAACAATAATCACGCATAGCAGGCCTCCTGATCGATGCGTCTCTTGAGGCGCTCGTTCATTCCTCGGCGGTATCGGATGACATCCACAGGCTTGCCAAAACGCGCCGTCAATTCCGCCTTGAGCACGGCCCTCAGGAACAGGTTCGGCTCCATCTCGACAACGATATCCACGTCGCTGTCAATGCCTCTTTCCCCCCGGGCAAACGATCCGAAAACGCCGATCCTCGTTACACCGTATTTGGTCCGCAACTGATCTTTGATACGTTGGAGTTCACGGATCACATCATCCGCCGAGAGGGATTTCCCGTTTATAGCGAAACCTCCACAATGGTCATGGTATCCTGCCCGAAAATAATCAGCATCTTGACTGCAATCCATCTATAGCTCAAATCCAAGAATATCAAGCCGTTCAGCAAAAAGCCCCATCTGCACGGCCGTTTCCGTCGGCTTTTCAACCCTCGGCTCGTCTACCTGCTCAATGGTCTAAAAGGGGAGAACGATATCGCAGGCCTCCCCGGTCTTTCCGCTCCAGTCCAGCCCCACCACCCACTTTTCCTCAAATAGCAGAAACCGATACTTCTCCGGCAACGGCTTATCCGCCTCAATAAACCGGATAATCTCCTGCTGTTCCTGCTCCGTCAATCGCGGCATAAGTGTCCTCTATTCGGTTCTTCGGCCTTCCCTGCCCCTACGGGTTGTGGGTCCAGATGCGGATCGTACGCATACCCCATTTTCGCGCCCGCATCCGGGTCCGTCTCCGGCGTCACCAACCCTACCGGCGGATTGTTGGCCCGCTGCTTGTCCGTATGCTCATACGACTCAATCGGCCGCTTGTTTTCGCCCTTTTTCTTTCGTGTCATCAATCGTCATCTCCAGTCCAGCTTATTTCTCCAGAATTCAACAGCCACGTCAACCTTCATCCATTTTGGGTTCGTTTTTGCCATAATTGCCTTTGATAACCTTAAAACCCATCCTCGTCCGATTGATTTTGACCCCCTGAAAAAGATGTGGTGAGGCCTGTCCATTCAACCCCCAAACCTACCTGGGGTCCAAGACATCGGTTATGGTTACGGCGCATTGAGGACCAAAATAGCGGCCTTATGCCAGGACCTCAGATAACGCGTGGATAACATATCTGGTTTCCGTTTGACAAAACGGATAAACAGGCCTGTCAGACCATCCCACTCTTCAAAACGCCCGGGAGGATGAAGTTGCCAGCCCAACTCCTCGAGAGTCCAGTTTGCCTTTGCAGAATTCCTTAGCATGGAAGTGCAAATGAGGTTCTCTTCGCTGTCAGCCCCACCACGTGATATGGGCACGATATGGAATGCATTATCCTTTTGATACTGGCAATATGATCTTCCATGTTCCCTTTTTGTGCCACTGAAGAGATCAACTCAAAGTCTGTAGGTTAAGCTGAACGGGGAATCGGTTCAAGGCGTGAGATTTCTTCTGCTCCCGGCCCGTTCATGGCATGCCAAAGATCCCAATCCTGCTGAAGACCAAGCCAAAAATCAGCCGGCATGCCCAGTACTTTAGCCAGGCGCAATGCGGTATCCGGCGTCACGGAACGGCGGCCGCGTACGATTTCGTTCAGTCGCGGATATGACACGCCGAGGTGAATAGCTAACCGACTCTGAGATATTCCCAAGGGCTTCACGAACTCTTCCAGCAACATCTCGCCGGGGTGTGTCGGCGGACGCTCCTTTGGCAAGCGCCGGTTCACATCATGATCAGTGATAATCGACGATTTCGACTTCGTAGGCATCTCCATCCTCCCATTTGAAACAGATCCGGAACTGCTGGTTTATCCGGATGCTGTATTGATCTTCTCTGTCACCGCGAAGACGTTCCAGACGATTACCCGGTGGGATGGAAAGCTCTCCGATTTCTCGGACACGATTTATTTGATCCAGCTTACGTTGGGCAATCGTCCACAAAAAGCGCGGGCAACAACTCCTCGCCGGCCCCGAGTTTCTGCCATCAAATATGTCTTCGGTACCTTGGCCGTGAAACGATTTTATCATGGATTATATTATAACGGTACCCATTATAGCTGTCAATCCAAATGCCAGCTACTCAGACCGGTATCCCAAAAGCCCCGCCGTTGGAAACCTGCTGGGTGAGGCTCGTAGCCAGCCGTCATATTTGAGGAAAGCGTGCGACGTTTTTACCGACGTTTCGGTCATTTCTACCGACGTTCTTGCCGACATTTCCGGCGTTTCTACCGAAGTTTCTGCCGAAACTTTCATATCCCCTTCATTGCTCTGATCCAGATTCAACCCACGCAGGTAGTCCTCCGCAAATGGGAATTCCAACAGAAATTCGTTCGGCTCATAGTGCAATCGGGGTTCAGGGCAGCGGGCATCCCCACGACTCAATTTCTCCTGCACGGAAGAAGGCATTGGCAATATCGGGGTTGAACGGTATGGACGCATGTTCACCCCGCAATATCTTCACTTCATTGATTCATTTCAATAGCTTGTCTTGGCGAAACCCCAAGGCATAAGAACTGAATTTTAAATGAACGTTCCTTCAAACGGTTGAGAGATCAGAAGCCTATTCATTCAGCTCCTGTCCATCTGCATACCGCTATTTCATTGGCAGCTATCAAACCTACCTCGTGGCCGCCATTTACCCAGGACCCGCAGTCCATCAGATAGTAGACTCTTCCTGCATCCGGCACCCGCACAAGTTTCGCCAAATGAGTATGGCCAAACACAGCCAATCTTAGGTCAATTTCGTCCGGTGTTTCGGCATCAAGGGTCTTTCCTGAGTTATACTTCTTCATGAGGCTCAGATAATACTTAAGGAATTGGTCCGCCTGGAACCCATAAGGATCTTTTACAGGAGTGAACACATTGTACTTTTTGAAAATCCTAAGAATCGAATCCCAGGCCGAACCCAAGATGACATCGATATCAGGATAGATGTATTCCATCATGCTGACAACTTTTGTGATCTCTCGGCCAATTACACCAGTCCAGCTTTTTTGGTTGTTGGCAAAATCTGCCTGAAAACCATGTTCGTAAATTACTGTTTTTTTATTACTAACTGTTGAATAGAACCTCCAGATTCTTCCGAACGATTCTTTCTCATTTTTGTACCATTCAACCAAATCAATATCATGGTTGCCGACCACACAAGTGCACCTCAATTCTTGAATTAACCCAGTGATGGTTGGATAAGCCTCTACAATCAAGTTGGTATTGCCCTTCGCCTGCCACAGATCAAACATGTCACCGAGCTGAACGATATCGATTTCCACCTCTTTTTTGAGATTTATCAAGAAATCAAGAAAACTTATGAATCTTTCTTCATAATGAGGATTGTTATCTCTAAAATCATCATTCGGTCCCTTTTCAAGGAGATGCATATCAGGTATGCAGATTGTGGGCTTGCTTGTGAAGTCATTTTCTGCCACAAGCCTGTAATCCTTATAGACCTGAAATCTTCCCTCAGCCTTTCTAATGAGGTCATCTATGCCGAACATGTTAAGTTCCTTTCTTACCTCTATTTACACACCTCAATTTTGTAGACTACCTCCTCGAATCGCATCTTGCCATTCTTTTCGATTTTTTGTGGCTTTGTATAAAAGATAACTGTTTTGCCTTTGTATATTCTAGCATTTTGGCTCAGGCCTGAGTCTATCTGAGGTATTGGTGTAACCTCTGGAGTGCCCAAAGAGTTCTTGATCTCATTCCAGGGCATACCCTGTTTATATTCAAGACAATGAATATTATTCTTGAATTCGCCCAATGTCTCAGGACCGGAAAAGGGCGTGCACGCTGCCGCTGCCAATAAGACGATAAGAAACAATATTAAGTGCTTCATATTTTGTCCTTTGCTCGAAACTATGAGCCCCGCTCTTAAACGAGATTGTGTTGATTCACGTCCTTATGGGGGATAGATCTATATCATTTGCTGTGGGTCTCTCACCAGGTAACTCAGGGTCCTGACCTAACCGTAGAAACAAAGTTCAGGCATCCTCGGTCTCTGTCGTCGGTGATGAGTCCTTTTGGGAACCACGAATAATCGACAGTCTCCCCTGGTGAGCCCTCATGGTGCCTTGCCGGCTAAGCTGTCACAGTACGCATTGCCATCAGCCGACAAGGTCCCTGGCATCTCGCCCAGACTCTTGCCACCCAGACCGGTATGATCACGCCAAAGGCGTGACTCCTGGATCAAGGGCTTCTATCTGTCAAAGAGCTGTGGGTTCACCCCGTTGAATTTTCCGAAGGGAACCCCATTCAACTGGGATGAACATTTATCAGCCTCTGGCTGATTCATTACTCCCGCTTTGCGGGATTATCTCTGTGAACCGCCCCTTGCGGACCCGCATGAGGGATGGTGTGGGGGCTGGGGGAGAGAAACCCCCGGCTACCCGATTATGCGACGCCCGTCTCCTACTCAGCCTTAATTTCCTCAACTCCGCTGCTTCCTTCGCCCAGGCTCGCGAAGGGATTACGCTTCGATCCCGACTCGGCACACAGATGTCGGACCATCTTCTCCGCGTCTTCGACCATACGCTCAACTGAGCCAAGGCTGCACAACTTCTTCCAGTCCGGCTGAGGGTATCGAGCCGTTTCGTCGTCTGGATCGCCGACCACACGGTCGCTTGGCACCGTACGAGTCTTCCCATGCGCTAAAGCGCCGCGCAGACGCAACATGTCGCGCAGCGTCTGAAAAGGGCGCCTAGCCATATCCACCGACAGATGGAGCTTGTCGCGGAGCAACAGCAACTTCTCTCGAGGGCCGAGCTTTCTCTCGAGTTCGCTCCAGTCGCGTACTCGCTTCTGTCCAAGATGGTTCAAGTATCCTTCGACGGTGAACGCAGCGAATACTCCCGCCATCATCGCGAAGTAGAACCACCCCTGCTGCTGCTCCTGCGCCTTCTTCAACGCGTCACGAGCGGCGACCCGGCAGTAGACGTACGTATTGGTCGTCGTGCTTGCCTGAATCCGATACTTTTTCCGCACTCCCATCATGTCATCCATGGTTAAACAAAAAGTACGTATTAATTTCCCTTTCTTAGTACGCTAACAGCGTCTGGCAACCTGACGTGCTCCTTGAGAAATTTAGAGAAATCATTTGAGCACTCGATCAAATCTTCAATTACTTTTTTCTGCTCCTGCAGATGGTCGGACAACACGAGGCTGGTATTTTTGCTATGCTGTCCCAGTTCGCGGAGATATGATTCGCCTCCAGCA
This sequence comes from Deltaproteobacteria bacterium, assembly GCA_021737785.1. Classification (NCBI taxonomy): domain Bacteria; kingdom Pseudomonadati; phylum Myxococcota; class Myxococcia; species Deltaproteobacteria bacterium. The sequence continues at coordinate 37,077 of JAIPDI010000047.1, read as the reverse complement.
ACGAATTTCACGTGATTCCAATTTAGCAATGCTGTTTGAATCGTTGCAGTAATGCCCTCTTTTGTAATTGTTGCTTTTTCTTCGATGTCGTACATACCTCGTAAGACTATAAACATCGCACTCATTTTTGACTGTATGAGAAGAGAAATCTTTCTTCTAAGATCCGGAGCGAAAAGCTTCAGAATTTCTCCCGAAGTGCGATCTGTGATTTGATCTATAAAAATGTTAAGTCGTTGAATCTGCGCATAGAGACCACTCTTAAATTCTTCAAGTAAATACCCGTTGTCCTTTTCATCTTTATCACGCGACCTCTCAATTATAACAAAAAGCCGTTCCGCATTCTCAATGGTGTCCTCTAGAGAAAGCTGTATTTCAATGAATTTTCTTTGTATCGCCTTATCTCTACTGGATTTAATCGCCTTCCAAGATTCGGCAACACCTTGTGTGAAAAGTTTAAACAGTGAAACTAATGGGCCAAGAGATTCAATCATGATAATCGTACTCCCAATTCTGTCATTGATATTTTATTATGCCTAACGTTGAGGGTAACCGGCGAGCTTCAGCGAGTCCGTGTTGACCCTTTGGTGTACGCCCGGCATGGGCGTGAACTTATGGGGTGAAAGTCCCCTATACGTGAATCCTGTTAAGATTTTGAACATATTAGCAAAAGTATTAGCCGACGGCAAGGGCGGAACCGCGAGGGACCGTCCGGAGGAAGCCCGAGTGCAAGACTATGAGCCGACGAATCCCGCTGATAAGCGGGACATACAAGGCCCAGTCTGAGGGTAAGTTAGCACAACATAACGAAGCCCCGGATTCAGGAGATAGGGTAAATGCCTCGGCTGTGTAGCGAAAGTTCACGTTCTTATCCGGGGAGATCTGTCTCACTTGCTGTGAGCCTCTCACATGGTAGCTCCCGGCTCGGACCCAACCGGGGAACCAAGGTCCTGGTATCATCGGTGGCTGTCGCCGATGATGAGTCCTGACGGTGCTCAGGAATAACGAATAATCGATAGCCTCCCATCGTGAGCCCTCATGGCGCCTTACCGGGTAACCTGTAAAATGATGGGGCAGAAGTCAGCCGAGGCCATAGTAGCCCAATGCCCGGGGGACATGGCGAAGGGCCGAACACAGAGCAGGAAAGGAGCTTCTATGAGTTCTCATGACACAAAGAATCCGAATGGAGGAGTGGCCATGAGGCACGTCATGGAATCGCCCGATCCAAAATTCATTGGTATCGTTCAAAAGGTTTGGCATTTGTATTTTTTGACAGAAAGCCCGAGTTCTCATATGCACGGAACGACAGGCTGGATACGCGCCGGTCTTGCAGTTAAACATTCTTATAGGGATGAAGATTTCAAAAGCTGTTCTACGAAATGTAACTTACTGTATTTCCTAAATATTATAGGTCTTGAGAAGTCTATCTTCTCTTGTGACCAAAGGCACCGCTAAGGGAATTCATGGGCCATTTCCAAGCTGATTTGAATACGAATTTGCTGTCTTCACACAAACAGCTTTTTTAGGCCATGCCAAACCTTTTGAACGATACCAATTCATTACTCCCGCTTTGCGGGATTATCTCTGTGAACCGCCCCTTGCGGACCCGCATGAGGGGTGGTGTGGGGCTGGGGGAGAAAAACCCCCGGCTACCCGATTATACACGGGTTGATTCAATTAATTCGGGCAAATCGGCTAATAGCTTTTTCACATCTGATGGATCTAAATCCGGACTATTATGTGCTGCATTATTTCCAATGGTAGCAAGAACATCAATTTGTTTCATCTTAACCTTGGTATAATGTTGAAGGCCATAAAGGGCCATATTGAAATCGTTAATGGTAGGTCGTTTCTTTGTAGGGGTACAATTTAAATTTGCACATGTGCTACGCAAATGTTCTTCCAAAACTGCGCGCCCTATTACGCCCGCTGCAAGATGATAACCACTTTCCAACAAGTGCTCTCCTTGCTCAATCAAATCTGCCAGTGTTTCGGCCCTAATTATACCAGAGAAAGTTTCAAGATGGTCATTTTCAAACTCATGAGCTATTGCTTCCAATGTCCCGATAACAGTAAGAGCAAAAACCAATGTATTTCTTTCTGGATTAGCAGAAAACACCTCTTGCCAAGGTTTTGCAGCAAGGCCTAACTGGTGACCAAATGATTTTACTTTACCCCACCACCTATGCAATTTTTGCAGATCGACAAACGTCGGAGCACCAATAACATTTGTATTAAATTTAGAGGCAACAACTGATTTACCTTCTTCTATCAGCTCATTGTTAATTTTAAGAAATCGATTTCTTTGCGTTAAGTTCATCAGTTTCCTCAATGTATAACACCGGGCCTAACCGGCGTGAAACCACGCGGCCAGTGAAGCTTCGGAAAGCACCGAACAATGTGTCCTGCGTGGTTTCGCGTCCGGTTCAGGCCATCGTTGGGGCGTCTGCAGCAGTCGGCGCGAGATACTCATCTTAGTCCTGATGCGGAGGGCCTCACTGAACAATCTATAACTCGAGCAGCGATCACGTGGGCCGCATTGTCAGGCCGGGTGGCCAAATTGCTGACAAACTCTCGTGCCTCTTCCAGATGATGTGACTTAGGCTCCCTGAAATATTTGCCACCCTCGTCCTTAAACCACATAAGGATAAAAGCGCCGTGTGAGCATGGTATCGAATCCATGTAACGCGGCAGTTGGCGAGTAATCCCGACCTTCACTTCTTTATGGTGCGCGAGTTTAAATTCAGCAGCAACGGAAATAAGTTCAGAATTCGCGTTCGTTGTGGAGAAACGAAAATCCAGTGCCCCAGACCCTTCGTCGCTCTCCCGAATAACATGTACGCCAAATGGTTCAAGTGCCATCTGTAAAAACACATGCAGGATCGGCTGAATTTCCGTTTCATTTTTTGGTTTTTTTGGGATTTCGATTTCCTGGTTGTTCAATTTAATCTTGCGCGAACCATCCCAAAAGGGCTCAATCAATCGCCTTGTTTCTATATGATGAACCAGAACCTTATCGACGGCCGACAATACTAGGGAATGCAGTTCAACTTCGCTAGATGGTGCCGAAGGGTGTAGGGCCTTTAGGGATGCCAGAGCTACGGATACACTTTCGCGCACATTGCCTAAGTAATACTCCTCTGCTGCATCCTTGTAGGCGCTTCTGGTTGTAACTAGGCTGGTGGTTTGGGTAAGAAGCCGCTGGGTTGCCTTGAGGCCATGAGTAGTGATTAGTGCCGTGACCTCCTCAGCTGAGATCGCCTTCCCGTCGTTCAATCCGAGCTCTTTGATAGCACGATTTGTCGCAGAAAGTGCGGCGAGCTTCTCGGGCATCGGATCAATGCCGAGGAGTTCCATGCGTTCCCGATCCTCTTCGGTAAATGGAGTATCTGGCGCCCGTATAGTGTCTCCGTCCAAGCGCTTTGGGAAGCAGGCTTCTACAGCCACGCAGGGGTAAAGCCCGCGGTTGTCTGTTAGGTAACGTGTGGGTACGAATGGTTTTCCATTCTCGTCCGTGACAAATACAAAATTCTTTGAAGCCTGAAAGATCAGATCTTCCTGTTCGTTTTTCACGATAAGGAAGCGGATTCTTGCATCACCTAGGCGTGTTGCTACTTGACAGGTGCTGGGCTCAAAGCTTTTGGGGGAGATTGGCGTCACGAACCATACGCACGAACCAACTTGTTCAGGATCGGCAGCAGAAACCTGCTCTTTTGCCCCCTTACTTAAGTGCATCGATTGGATGTCGATAGGAATACTAAAGCCTGGTCGCAACGACTCCTCCTTCTTGTAGCCATGGAGCATTTAAGAAATGGTTGGTACTGCCCCCCAGCAAGTGATTGTGAAGTTTCTGCATATCTCAAAAAAAGCAAAAGAAAAGTGTTCGTTTTCTGCTAATCCTTAAAAATCTAGCCGCATAACCTCACGAGCCGAAGGTTAACCGGAAAACCGGATAATATCACGTGAGTATCGCTTCTTCCGAACCAGGCACCTCCCCTCGCTGCCATTCTCGTCCAAAAGGTGAAACCCCTGAAGCTGGCCGTTATCCATTTTCGAAGGCCGATAACGGATCGATACGGTTGCAGATTTCCGATGAAGATTTCCTTCCCAACAGGCCCAAAAGGCCCTGTCAGGCAGGTATTCATCATGACCCCACTTTGGTTTCCACGGTTATCAGGGGAGCTTGCATTGGCGCAGAAGTTCGCGCACAAAACCTGCAACATCCGCCTGCAATTCAACGTTGTGCCCGGTATGGAGGAATTGGGCTACCCGGCGAGGTCCCACTCCGCCGGGGTCAGAGAAGTCGCGGCGGAGCAACTGAAGCGCCTCGCGAACCTTCTGGTCACACAGGATCGGCTTGATGTGGCTTACGACGTCTTGGATCTCAGAGCCATAGTTGCGAAGGACGTAATAGAGGTCATATGCATCCTTGTTTTCCCCCCTGGTACCGAAGGCAAGGACCTTGAGCACGATAAAGGCTCCGGGTCCACACACCCATATATCACGGCTTGCCTTTTCCCTCAGGATCGTACTGCCCTCCAGTAAAATCTCCTGTCTGTCCTGGAATGCGAGGTGAAGGCCCGGGGTTATCACCGCTGCGAAGTCCTTCTCGAGATGTCGAATCTTACCTCCTTCTTCTTGTTCATGACTCGGGGGGATAAGAAAATCGATCGTCGCCTTTAAGCGACCTGACGCACCGATCTTCCACCGTTGAAAGGTCGGGTTCCCAGCTTCATTCACATCCGGTTCAAAGCCTGCCCGACGGAGTCTTCCGGTAAGTTCCTCATACCGATCCGCGTTCAGCATTCCCAAAGAAAGCCCTAGGTCGAGATCCATGGTCCCTACGTGGCTGTTTTCGCCTTTCTGAAGGGATTCCACTGGGATTAGGAGTGAGGGGACAAGGCCCCCAACAACGACGAGTTCATCCAGGAGATCTCCGAGTTTTGTCGCGACGTAAAGACAGGTTCCTCGCACAAGCTCCGCCTGTTCCTTGGAATAGTCAAAAGCGAATGAAGGTTTTTCAGGCATCCTGTTTCCAGTTCAAATATTCTTGACGCAGTCTCATTGCCGCTTCAGCAGATCTTTCAGGTTGGGCCTTCAGATCGACATAAATCTGTACCGGATGTACGCACACAATACCGTCCCGGGCCTCTGAACCATGAAAAACCCCTTTGTCGTTAGGAACGACCAGCCAGGTGTTGGCGCCTTGATGGTCCTCACGGAAACCGAGCGCGCTGGCGAATTCATTTACCGGAGGATGGGAAAGATAGAAGGTAACAAGTCTGAAGTTGGCGAAGTGGGTGTAAAGCCAGGCAGCGCCCAAGCCGGTGGCCGCATAGTCTGTGCCTTGCTTTCCCAGCACGTCGGCTATTCGATAGAGAAGTTCCTCGCCAGAGCGGGCGGCCACGTGTCCCTTGATGATGTGATGTTTGCTAAAAGCATAAACTTCGTGCCATGCATCAAGCAACTGGTCCGGATCTCTGGGTCTCAACCGGCCGTCTTCATCCCTCTCTACCAAACCGTTTTCTTCGAGCCTTCGAACAATCCGACTCGTATATCCTTCGTCCAGACCGGTAGTTAGAGCCAACTCCCTTTGAGTGAAGCGCCTATTCGACTTGCTCAACAGGTGACGCACAATCCGAGAACTCTTGGGGGCGAAAATACTCGAAGGTCGGCCGGCGCTCTTGAATCGATTCGGCTTTCCTTGAACATCGATGAACAAACCCGGAGCCTTGATATGAGCATTTCCCGAGAGATCAATCCATGCTATCCCTTGTTCCTCACAAAAACGCCGCCCCGTTTCACCCATATATGGGACAACCAAGAGAGGAATCGCATCTTTTTCCTTTTCACCTCTCTTTTCTTTAAGCCTGTTCACAGCCAACAGCAGGGGCGCTCGCGCACTCGAACCCTTGGATGCCGCAAGAAACATATAGTCACCGGCCCTTACCAGAACGTCAGGACCAGGCCTCTTTTCGCTCACCGGGATGCTGACCTGTTCCTGTGGCAACTCCAGAAGTCGAGCCAGCATGCGAGGAAGTTCAGTGAGAGTCAGTATTTCAATAACATTTTGCATGCTTGACTAAATATCACGATTTGTTTTTTTTGTCAAGCTGATCAACTTTGTCAAGTCTATCGCGTTTTGGAGAGTTTTCTCCGGGTAGTTGGTGAACAGAATGGTAACCAACAATTGAGGCGGGGGGCTGATCCCGCGGATTCATGATGAAGATTGCGCTCCCAATTGGCCGGAAAGGCACCCGTCAGGAGTTGCGTATGGGATATTTAAGGGGATAGCACATAAGCTGAAAGCTCAAAGGTCAAAGGTCAAACCCAAAAGCCGAAGGTTCAAGATGTAAGGATGCCGGGAATTCGGTAATTATGGAAAATCATACTGCTAACCTGTAGAAAGTCAAGGAAAATCAGTTGAAATAGCGAAGGGATTTAGGGGTATCCGGTGTGGACCCGGGCCGCATTCTCATCGAACCTGTTTTTACCGTGTATCCTTTCAGAATCACACGGGTCAAGGACCTCAATTACCTTCGGGGGAAGGTATCTCGGATATAAATCATTGGATTTCATTTCGGCTGATTGTAAGGATTGATGCGTCTAATTGTAGGTTTAGGACAGCCCTTATCTCAATTGCCTGACTTATTTTGGCATGTTCAGGCCTCTGCCGACATTAGTGGCACAGCTGATTTCCTCGATCAGCACCTTCCAGCGCCGCTGCCTGTGACGGTAAAAGAGGTGAGCGAACAACCAGATGGCCGGCGTGAGCCAACCGGCCCGCTTCTCTATTTCGTCTGTGTAATTCACTTTGCCAGGCGCCACCTTCCGAAATGAGATATTGTGATTCCACACCCGCGCCAGCAGGCCGCCACGCCTATTTTATCCTGTCCGAGGATTAGGATACCTTCTTTTTCCTCTTCTGCCCAAGCATGATCTTTCTTTTTCGACGTGTTTTGAGATCGTAGGCCATGTCCCCCTGCCGGATGAACGTTGTCTCCTTATAGTTGAATCGGTCCGAAAGATACCGGATCATAGAAAACAGATCCAGCACATCAAAACCCTGGATTTTGAGGTCCCCTTTATGTCTGCAGAATTGCGGGAAAATGAGATCCTTCTCCATCCCATCAATGACAAAAGAGTGCGCTTTCAGGAAGTCCACCGTGAACATTTGAATATGCCTGCCGGCATCCAGAGATACGGAGCGTATGCTTTTGGGGGCTTGAAAATCCTTCTTGTATTGATGCGAGATATAATCCACAATGAATTCCCGAGGATCGATGACAAACCCTGTCAGGTATTTCTTGCCATTTTTATGAATGTCGATTTCAAGATAGCCGTAATCAATCTCATGTTTTTCACTCCGTGAAAGAAACTGGTCATTCCTATACCAATCCATGGTGTAGAACTCGGCAACGGATATCTTCAACCGATTTTTCTCAATCACGGCATACATATGAACCCACTCTGCTCAGCCTTTCCCCATTAGTTCCTCTGGAATGCAGATGATTGGCTGCGTCCGTTTGCCGACAATGCTCTCCGATGAGTTTCTTCAGGCAGTGCTGGCAGATGTCACATTCCGCCTGGGTTCCGTCGCCGAAAACCGACGCGTAGCCGCCGATGAATTTAACATGATGGAATTCCTGGGTTTCGAGGTCGTCGGCTGCATACTCGCGCTTGCAGACGTCGCAGATCACCGCATCGGGTTCCTCTATTGTCTTCTGGATCTGTTTGTATCTGATCATTTCTGTCTCAGTACAAGTGATTATACGGGGTCATACATCAAACGGATAGGGCCGGAAAAATGGACTCAAGCGGTTGCAATACGCTTTAAATTGCCAATATCAATGGACTGCTCTGTTTTCCAGAGATCGTATTGGAGCTGAAGCTTGAGCCAACCTTCAGGTGACCGGCCAAAGACCCTTGACAATCTCAATGCCATTTCAGGGCTAATTCCCGCTCTCCCATTTAACAGTGCCGAAAATGTCTTTCTTGTAACGCCAAGCGCCCTTGCCGCTTCGGTGACATTGATACGTAGTGGCTCAACGCAAAAGTCTCTAATAATTTCGCCAGGGTGAGGCGGATTATGCATAGCCATTTTTCCTCCTAATGATAATCTTCATAATTTACATCAAATGCATCACCGCTTTGAATCTTGAATGTAATTCGCCGGTTCCCACTGACCTTGACCGCCCAAGCGCCTTTACCATTTCCCTTGAGCGGGTGGAGACCCAGGCCTGGCAAATCCATATCTTCAAGCGTCTCAGCCGTTTCAAGGAGCGCGAGAATCTTCCTGATTCGCGCTACCTGTTGAGGATCAACACCACTGGTGATGCCGGATTCGAATAATCGTTTGAGCCCTCGATGTTTGAATTTCTGAATCATGCGACTTCAGTGTAACCAGGAACGTATCAGGTGTCAACAGGAAGTGTGGCCATGCACAAAAAAGTCACGCATTATTCCGAGTCCCTGATTCATATCATCCCCCATACGCCAGTACCCTCTCCTTGGCCTCGGCCCTCGAGATCCGGGACCAGAACCTGAGCCCCTTAAAGAAATTCTCGGAAACCGTCTTGCCCGGCTTGATCTCGATGGGGAGGAGATGATCGCCCTGGTCTGCCGCCGCAGTCGCAGCGCGTGATCCCGCCAAGGAGGGTGATGAGGATGAATCGAAAAGGTTTCAATTTCAAAAATACATTGACAATTGAAATTTTCATGATATTTTCAAGTAACACCTGGTTTTCGAGGTACCGCAAATGATCCAGAGAAAACTGAACCTGCCGCCTCCAGGCAAGGAGACATTTTTTTTTGTGGGGGCCGCGCCAGACAGGCAAATCAACGCTCCTGAAGGCCGTCTATCCTGACGCGGTGTGGATCGACCTGCTAAAGGCTGAAGTGTTTCGCCGCTATCTCAACCATCCTGAATTCCTCCGCCAGGAAACGCCCCGTGTGGGAACCATGCCGTTTGTCGTGATCGACGAAGTCCAGAAACTGCCGCCCCTTCTTGATGAGGTCCACTGGCTGCACGAAAACCGCCATATGCATTTTGCCCTTTGCGGATCAAGCGCCAGAAAGGTCAGACGCGGCCACGCCAATCTCCTGGGCGGCAGGGCCATCCAATATGAGTTGTTCGGCTTCAGCGCTGCAGAACTGGGCCCTGACTTTGATCTGAACAGGCTTCTGAATAACGGATACCTCCCCCCCATATATCTTGCCGACCGGCCGGATCGATTACTGAATGCCTATGTTGCCGATTATCTGAAAGAGGAAGTCGCAGCCGAGGGACTGGTGCGGAATCTGCCTGTGTTTTCGAGTTTTCTGAATATGGCGGCACTTTCCGACACGGAGACGGTCAACTTTTCCACCATTGCCCGCGACTGCGGCGTTTCCAGCCAGACCATCAAAGGATATTTTGAGATCCTGGAAGATACCCTGTTGGGCAAATGGCTGCCCAGTTATCGAAAACGTCCCAAGAGACGAGTGGCTGCATCATCGAAATTCTATTTTTCCGATGTGGGGGTTGTCAATTTTCTGGCCAAGCGGGGGCACATCGAACAGGGGTCAGAATTGTTCGGCAAAGCATTTGAAAACTGGTGCTTCCATGAACTGAGCGCCTATAATGCATATAACGAGGCATTTGCAGAATTTTATTATTGGCGACTTGCGGGCGGTACGGAAGTCGATTTTATCATCAACGACATGGAGTTCGCCGTGGAATCAAAGGCCGTCCGAAAAGTCTCGGCGGATCACCTCAAAGGCCTCCGAAGCCTGAAGCTTGATCACCCCGCCATTAAGCGAAGGCTCATCGTTTGTTGCGAGGATAGACCGAGAATGACTGACGATGATATAGAAATTGTTCCCGCAAGAGAGTTTATGGAAATGCTGTGGGACGGTGAAATCTTTTGAATCAAGATAAGGAGGACGCCCGCAGAATTTTTCTTGACATCCGTTTATCTATTTCTCTATTCTCATGTGCAAGTCTAGGTGCTCGTTTAGAGCTTAATAGGGAACGCCGTAAAAAACGGGACGGGCCCGCCGCTGTGACCCTCTCCCTCTTTCTTTGGACCTGAAGAGGAGGGAACCCTTTCAGCATATTGTGCCACTGTCAGAACTCAGGTGCCAGGTGAGTGACTGATGGGAAGGCCGCTGTAAGGGGAGGGGAGTCAGAAGACCTGCCTGGATTGTAGCGGGAGCTGTAACCTTCGCGGACTGTGGGTGACGGCTGGATCTTGCGGATAAAACAGGGACATCCCCGGATCGATCAATTTCGGTCCGGGGATTTTTTTTTGCACCGGGCCGTTGGCGTGAAACACCCAACCGTATGGGAGGAAAAAGGAGGATTTGACATGAAAAGAGCGTTTTTAGTGATTTCAAGTCTGATGACCTTGACGGTGTTCCCTGCATTCTGCATGGCCGAGAACGGTCAAAAAAGCGATGTACCGATGGAAACGCTTGAAGAAGTTGTGGTTTCAGCCACAAAGACCCCGGAGAAGCGGAAAGATGTTCCGAACGCGGTGATCATCATAGACGAATTGCAGATCGAGGAGTCTCCGGCAAAGACCCTTGGCGAACTCCTGGCCAACGAGCCGGGCATTGACTGGCGGACCTATGGAGATTATGGGGGAGCTGCCGGACAAATTCACATAAGGGGCATGGCGGGCAACGCTACGCAGGTCCGCGTCAACGGCGTCACCGTCAATTCCCCTTCTCTCGGCCCTGCGGATGTAAGCAAGATCCCGCTGAACAGCATTGAACGGATCGAGGTGGTCAAGGGTTCGGGATCGGTTCTGTATGGCTCAGGCGCCATGGCCGGGACCATTAACATCATCACCAAACGACCCAAGCGGGAAGAAACAGACCTCAAGGCCAGCGCCGGCTACGGTTCCCAGGGCAGCTATGGGATTGCCGCGGAGCAGGGGATGTTTGCGCTGGGCGATTTCGGATACTACGTGACGGCCAACCGGTATAAGACCGATGGATTTCGTTCCAACAGCGAAATAAGCCACAACGATGCATCCATCAATCTGGTATTGGACAAAGGGGACCTCCTGGATGTCAGTCTCTACGGCGACTATATATATCGGGATTTCGGCCGGCCGGGCGTTCAGCCGCCCGCCGGGACATCGAGTTTTTTTCTTAACGGGACGGAGCTGTACAACAGCGAGTCTGCAAGCCTGTTGGACAGGGGGAGGGACAACGATGCCCATGCGGTACTCAATATCCACAGCCGCCCGGCGGACTGGGTGGATCTCAAGTTCCGGGGAGATTACACCTATATGGGATCCTATGACTATACCCGGTATATCTCCTGGGGCACGGCGGGAGGCGCCAGGACCTGGGTGACCAACAAGGTCTTGGGGCTTGAGGGTGATGTGAACCTGAGGCCCTTTTCAGGCGCCAATCTCCTTATGGGGGTGGAATACAAGCACTATGACTGGGAGAACAAGAACACCGGCCTGGATGCTTTCGGCGCCGATACGCCGGGCTCCACGGCAAATACCGACGCCACCCTGCACACGACAGGGACCTATATGGAAGGGCAATACCGGCCCAGTCAATATGTCAAGGGGTTGGCAAGCATACGGCATGAGGATCACTCGGTCTTTGGAACAGAAGACCTTCCCCGTTTCGGCCTGATCGTGAACCCGCTCCAGAACACGGCCCTCAAATTCAATTACGGGAAGCACTTTCTGGCGCCCACGCCCAACGATCTTTACTGGCCGGCGGATCCTTATACCAGCGGGAATCCCGATCTTAAGCCCGAAATAGGCTGGCATCTGGATGCGGGGATTGAACAGGCGCTCTTTGAGAACAAGGTATTTCTGTCCCTGACCTATTTCAACTGGGACCTCAAAGACAAGATCCTCTGGGGGCCCGACAGCAATTGGGTCTGGAAACCGCAGAACCTGGATAAGGCCAAGGCCCAGGGGTGGGAAGTGGGCGTAAGGATGGGTCCCTTCTACGACCTGACCCTTGCACTGGATTATACCTATACGGACGCTGAAGAGGAAAACCCATATGTGACCCGTCGCGCCACCTACACCCCGAAGGACCTGTTCCGTGGGGATCTCACCTATTGGGCGCCTTTCGGGCTGACCGCCACGGCGATCGTCCGGTACGTGGGGGACCGGGTATATTATGGTTCGGACGAGACCCGGACCGATCCTTCCAATGTCCTTGATTCCTATGTTACCATGGACCTGAGACTTGAGCAGCGCATTTATGACCACTGGCTTCTGTCTTTACAGGGAAACAACCTGTTCAACACCTCATATGATACCTATTTCGGATCCTTTACCGACCAGATGAGCGGACAAACCAGTACGGCGGCCTTTCCAGGGGCCGGGCGGTCCGTGTTTTTTCAGGTTGTGTACGAGTTTTGATCAGAATTCAAATCCGGGGGGAAACATCATGCAGTTTTATTGGCGCATCATAGAAGAATTGAGATACTTGGGAGAGATCGTTCTTTTTCATGACCCAGGCCTTCAAAGGCAGTATCATTGGTGGCTCAGGAAGAACGCGGCGGGGCTGGCCCTCAGCAGGGAAAGCGGAAGCACAGGAAGGCGTTCCCATGTCTTGAAAAACCTGGAGAAGTTCACCTCCCTGAATTAAAGGGGGAAGGGCGTTCGGATCTTAACCCTTTTGAACGCGGTTTTCCCGCGGGTTGCACGATGAGGGAGTGAATGAAAGGATACGTTCAAGTCTATACAGGCAACGGCAAGGGAAAGACCACGGCGGCCTTCGGGCTGGTCCTGCGCGCGGTAGGGGCGGGACTCAGGGTCTTCATCGGTCAGTTTGTGAAACACTCGAAGTACAGCGAAATCAAGGCCGTGGAGAAATTGGGGGATGCCGTCACGCTGAGGCAGTACGGACGGGGAGATTTTCTCAACAGAAAACCCGATGACGCGGATATGCGAGCGGCACGGGAAGGGTTGAAAGAGATCCGGGAGATCATGTTAAGCGGCCGGTACGATATCATCATCCTGGACGAGGCCAATATCGCCACCTATTACCAGCTCTTTTCCGTGGAAGAGTTGCTGGACTTCATAGAGGCAAAGCCCGACCATGTGGAACTCGTGTTGACCGGCAGGGAGGCCGATCCCCGGGTCATAGCGGCGGCCGACTTGGTAACGGAGATGGTGGAAGTAAAACATTACTACCGGCAGGGCGTTGAGGCAAGGGTCGGCATCGAGAAATGAGACACGCCGGATTCGCCTCATTAACATAACCTGAATGCATCTGGGGGACGATCCGCGTCCTGTTCCAATCCAGGATAAGACCGCTACTCCTTCTGAATCCAGAGGAGAGCGCCCAGATATTTCCGGCTGTCCAGGACCGGCGTCAGAAAAAAACGGGCCTGACCCCCTTCGATCAGGGGACCTGAATACACAAGTTCAGTTTCATTCTCAATGGCCTTGACGATCGCCGCGGACACGGCATCCGCCTGTTCACGGAGGTCAACATCCGAGAGGCTGTTATCCCTGGGATACCCAAAGCGGCTGACGGCATTTGCATCTATAAAGGAGAGGTTGTAGACGCCCGTGCGGGTTGTCGCCGCCTGTTGAAACCATAGCAAGGCGCTTTCCTGATTTCCTCGGGCAAGGGCCTGGATCAGTGCGGGTTCGCGGGCGAGGGCACGAAGCGTATCCCGGGAAAAGGTCGCGGCGCCGGCAGATGACGCTATGCCGGCGGTATCTGACGGGTGGACGCTCACCAAACGCCAGGCCATGCCGTGGCGCGTGACGCTGACCCACCAGGTGTCTTTGCGGACCTCGTGGCGGGTTCCGGCCTGGAAATAGGAATAGGATCCCCGTCCCTTTGGTTGGGCTGCGATCCGCCTCCCCAGCTGCAGGAGTTGTGGAAAGGATTCATAGTCCGGATGGGAGAAGAGCATCCGGCCCACCTCATGGCGGTCGGCATCATAGAGGATCCTCCCGTCGGGCTGCATGGCCCAGATTTCCACCGGAATGCCTGCCAGGAGATCCTGCACAGACTTCCCGATCAGGACCCACGGCTGGAAGATGGCGCTCACCGAACCGAGGAATTTTCCATCCGATCCGAAAACCGGATGCTCCATATCCACCGCCGCCACCCCCTCCACTGTGCGAAATATATGACTCATCACCGGTTTTCTTGTGCTGAGAAGCTTTCGAACCTGTTCCTGGCCGCTGATATCCGTCCCCTCAAAAGAGCGGAAAGGCGCGGGTTCCACGAGGAGCATTATGCCCTGAGGGCTGACGGTACAGGCGTCGATCACGATATCGGCGCTCCGGGCCTGGAGTCGTCTGATGACGTCCCGTGCCGCATCACCCTTCAGGTTCATTGTAGAAAGCCTTCGGGCCGCCTCGGCCAAATCCTGATCCAGGGCCTGGAGTTGGGCCCGGACCGCCCCGGCCGCGGTCTTCAGGATGAGCGGGGTCTCAGCCGGAGGATGTTTCAGCGGGAAACGATCCATTTCAGAAGAGACAGCCGACCGGCACTGGATCCCGAATCCCAGACACAACACCATGACGCACACCACCCATCGATACATGATCCCTCCCTTCCGCGTCTGTCTCCTCAACCGGGTTCAGCACGGGATGTTACATCCGATGTGGTTGTCTGCCCTTGCATGAGCGCAGACGTGGTTTTTTCATGGGGGAGTATAGAAGAGATGGGAGTTGCGGGTCAAAGAAAATTCACCATCTCCCGCCCGGCCGGCTTGGGACCGGGATTCATGGATCTGAAGTGGAAAACCCGAATAACCTGAAACGCATACCATCTTACTTGAAAATCAGACATTTTCCTGTTAAAGAGAAAACGAATAAAAAGAATCAGCACTCTTGGCCTTCTAAAAGGGATGACGAAAGGCCTCCTGCCGAACCCGATACATAGCACATGGTTTATCACAAGGCTAAAGTGTCACAAAAAATTAAGGAATTGTGCGAAAGCACCCGATAAACAACATGGGGTCATTTCGTATCGCTGGAGACCGAACTCCCTCTTCCACCGGATGGGCAGGGAACATCGTACCTCTCTTCAGCGGCCGTGAAATCATTGAAAAGGACATGCCCGCCGGGGACAGTTGAAGGAAAGAAATGAATGATCAAAGAATCAAGGTGGTGTTGGGGGAGAATCCGGAGACCTCGGATGGATCGGTGAAGAGGATTCTGGAAAAACGGAACGCCATCCTTTTTCCCTGCAGCGACGGCCTGGAGGCAATCCGTATCTGTTTCTCCAAAGGACCGGACCTGATCATTCTGGACGCAGATCTTCCCTGCATGAACGGCTACCAATGCTCCCGCGTACTCAAGCATGACGCCCTGACCCGTGACATCCCCATTCTCCACCTGGGGACCTCCGCAACTCCCCTGGACCGTTACTGGAGCAGGGTCTGTCAGGCTGATGGATACCTGCGCCTGCCTGCGGAGGAGAGTGAACTGGAGACCGCCATTGAGGGGGCGTTGCACCGGGGAACCCCCCGTCGCAGGCTCCTCCCTCGGGTAAGCCTCGTCTCGGGATTGGAAGACCGGGACATCATCAGCCTGGCGACCCACCTTCTGGAGCATGACCTGCTCATGTCGAGCGTCCTGAACGAGATAAATCGAATAGAGGATCGGTCCGGCTCTTCCAAGGAGCTGATTGCTTCCTTGTTGGCCATCATCCACTCCCTGTTTCCCTTTTCCTATGGCGCAGCACTGCTGATGTTTGAAAAGCATACCGAACTGTACATGCGCCCGGGGGGGGACCATGGATCGAGTCTGCCTGAAAGGATCCAATCCCTCATTAGAGACCATCTGCGAGACCGGCACGGGTGTTTTCTCAAACCGGACAATGTCACCACGGTGTTTATCGATCCTGCCCCGGGGGAGGCTCTTGGATCCAATTCCGGAGATGTCTTTTTGCACACCCGGACCCGGGGACCGGTGCGTTCGGTCCTGGCCTTTGAAAATCTGAACCCGGAGACCCTGCCAAGGGAAGAACAGGATGTGCTTCATCTTGCATTGGAAACAGCGCACAGCGTGATGGAAAAAAAGATTCTTTCGATCACGACCCAGGAACTGTCTGTTATCGATGAGACCACCAGGGGCTACTCCATGATGTTTTTCAAGGAGGTCCTGGGCAGAGAACTGGCCAATGCGCGAAGAAATCACTTTCCCGTCACCCTGTTCACCCTCTTTATATCCAATTTTGGGGACCTGATTGCCGGGCTGAGCCCCGAAGACCGGCCGGGACTTCTGGAAAGCATCCATGGCGCCATCCTTCAATCCATGAGAAAGTCCGATATCATCGCCCGCCTCAGCCAGGCCGATTTTGTCTTTCTCCTGACCTACACCTCCCGGGAAAATGCCGCTATCCCGGCTGCCAGGGTCAAGGCCAAGATCGTTGAGGATGTGGCGGAAGTCTGCCCGGGCCTTGGACCGCTGGTCATTTCCATGGGGGTCAGTGAATTCGATCCGGACCGGCACCCGACCCCGGAGGCGTTCCTCAATGAGGGCATGCCGGGAAAATCCCCCGCACTTAACGGGGATCCCTCCTTGAGCGAGCGAAATCCTGCAGGAGAGATCGGATGAGCCCGTCTGAAACCCCCATCCGAATCGGTGATCTCCTGGTCCTGGAAGGGGCCATCACCGCGGCGCAGTTGGAGCGGGCCCTCACTTTCCAGGGGGCACAGAAGCTCTATCGTCCCATCGGCGAGATCCTGGTGGAACAAAAATTCATCACCCGGAATCATCTCAACCGGCTCCTCAACAAACATCAGAAGCGCATCCCCTTAGGGGAACTCCTTATCAACCAGGGGGTAATTACCCAAGATCAATTGACAGAAGCCCTGGGTCAACAGAAAAAGATCGGCGGAAAGCTGGGGGAAATTCTGGTCAAGAAGGGATTTCTCAAGGAGTCGGTCCTGGTGGATTCCCTCTCCCTCCAATTGGGCATCCTCAATATGGTCCCGGACTTCCACCTTATTGACAAGAAACTGCTCAAGGGGATCAGCGAGCAGTTCCTTAACAGGAATGAGATCATTCCTGCGTTTCAGGAGGGGGACATTCTCACGGTAATCATGAGCAATCCCCTGGACAAGCACCTGGTGCGGGACATGAGCCGATTTTTTCGCTGTACCATCCGCCCTGCCATCGCTTCTTCCACGGATATTCGGAAGGCCATCAAGCAGCATTTTCGAAGGGCTACCCTGGGGGAGAAACATCCGGAGGCAAGGAAAAAGGACCTCATCATCGGGGATCGGGACCTCTCCCTGGAGGAGGGGGACACCGTTGTAGGGGTGGTGGATTACATCATCACCAATGCCATCCTTGAAGGGGCCAGCGATATTCACATCGAGCCCAAGGAAGAGAGCATCCGGGTCCGCTACCGCGTAGACGGGATTCTCCGGCGCAAGACGGATTTGCCCCCATCCCTGGCGCTCGGACTCAGTTCCCGGATCAAGGTTCTGTGTCAGCTGGACATCGCCGAGAAAAGGAAGCATCAGGATGGTCGAATCCGGGCCCAGATTATGGACAAGGAGGTGGACCTCCGGGTATCGGTCTATGCGTCGGCCTTCGGCGAAAACATTGTTATCCGTATTCTGTATCGCAAGAGCGAGCTGATTGACATCGACCGATTGGGGATCACCCCCCAGAACAAGATCAAGTATATGCAGTTGCTGGAGTATCCCACCGGGGTGGTTCTGGTGACCGGGCCGACGGGGAGTGGGAAGACCACTACCCTGTATGCGTCCATCAATCATTTAAACGATGGCCAGACCTCCATCATCACGGTGGAAGACCCGGTCGAATATGTGATTGACGGCGTTGTCCAGGGGCAGCTCAACCCCAAGTTGGGACATACCTATGTGGATTTCATCAAATCCATGATGCGCCAGGACCCGGACGTGATCATGGTGGGCGAAATCCGTGACCCCACGGCTGCGGAAGGGGTGATCCAGGCGGCCCTCACCGGGCACAAGGTACTCACCACCTTTCATACGGAGGATACGACCGGCGCGCTGCTGCGGCTCATGGACATGGGCATAGACACCTTTCTCATCTCCTCCACCGTGATCTCAGTGCTGGCCCAGCGGCTCCTCCGGGTTCTCTGCCCCAAGTGCAAGGAGGCCTATTCGCCCGATTCGTTCCAGCTGGAGGCCCTTGGCGTGCGGGTCGAAAAGGCGGATGCATACTGCTTCTACAGGGCGGTGGGATGCCCCCATTGTGGCAATACCGGATACCGGGGCCGCACCGGGGTTCATGAACTCCTGTGCGTGAACGATGCGGTTCGGGATGCCATTTTGGGCCGCAAGACTTCCGGAGAAATCCGCCGGATCGCCCGAAGAGAAGCAGATCTGGTTACCATGCGGGAGGATGCCTTCTACAAAATCGTGAAGGGGATCACCTCGTTCGAAGAGGTGAACCGGGTGATCCCCTTTCAGCAGATGGACGCGGATTTCCGGCGAACGCCCGAAGAGATCGTTGCCCTGGCCGAAGGGGAGGCGGCTGCCGTAGATGAGATCTCCCTGGCCGTTCAAGAGAGGGCCAGGGACGGTGTTGCTGGGAGCCAAGAAGAGGCGGATGGGGATCTTTCCATCGGGTCAGGGATTCAGGCGGAGGGGTACCGGATTCGCTTCGATACGGCCGGCATCGAACAGGAGCGGGAAAAGATCGCCCAATTATTCCGGGCCTATCGACGGATGATGGATAGCCAGGGCCAGGCCCTGAACACATCCGACGGTATGGAGAGCTTCACCGAGTTCATTGTATCTGCCGTAAAAAGGGTGGAGAGTTCCTTTAAATCCCGTTTTGTAGAGTTCGCCGTGTCTGCAAGAGATGGGAGGGCTGAGCTGTTCCTGGAGACGATGATCCCCGACCGGTTGACTGCCCCTGCACAGGCCCGCGCCGCAAAAAGGAGCGCCCGGCTTCTGGACTTCCTCCTCTCTCCATCCTCCCAGGAAATCGACCTCCCGGCTGAAAGGAAAGCGGAGCCTGCCCGCAGGGTTCGATCAGGCCTCTACAAGCGGCATGTGGAAAGGCTGGAGTGGTGGGATCCGGGATCATAAGTGTCAGGTGATTTGTCAAGTGCCCCGGACCGGCTTCCGGCCGGAACGATGATCAAGGCCGACATTCACCCGGTTTATTCATTCCTTGCCCAGCAGGAGCCGGTGGATGAACTGGGGGGTGGTGTAGACCTTGAATTTTTGACTCCTGAGTTTGGCATTGCTGAGATTGTGGACGCAGGAGTTGCATTCGGTGAGGAGGATCTCGGCCCCCACCGCATCCACCTCCTCCAGCCTTCGCCGGGCCATGGCAATGGAATTGGCCGGGTAGGCCCCCCGTATCCCCCCTCCGGCCCCGCAGCAGAGGGCGTTCACCCGGTTGTTGGGGAGTTCCACAAAGTTGGGCGCTATTCTCTGAATGGTCTTTCGCGGCGCGTCGTAGATGCCCGCATGTCTTCCCAGGTCGCAGGGGTCGTGGTAGGTGACCTTCTTGCCGGTGGTGACCCCTGGGTCATACTGGCTGAGAAATTGGGAGATGTGGACCACTTCAATCCCCTCCTCCTTCAGTTCCGCGTACTGGGGCTTATCGTTGAAGGTCCGGAAGCAGTAGGGACAGCCCGTGATGACGGTTTTGCAGCCCGTGGCGAGAATGCGGTCCATGTTGGTTTTCACGTGACCCTCCTGAATGGCATGGCCCAGATCTTCCAGGACGCCTGAGCAGCAGGCCTCATCAATGAGGGTATAGTCCACCTGCAGGTGATCCAAAAGGGCGAGGATCTCTTCCGTCGCCTCCTCTTCCCGGTAGGACCCCACGCATCCCACAAAGAACACACAGGGCGCCTTCCGGTTGCGCTCCCGTCCAAAATCCGGGGGCTCTTCTTCCCCGTAGATATTGGGGCTGTTCCGGAGCACCTTGTTCATCCCCACAAAGGCCGGATGGCAGGAGCCCATTTTGACCATATCCTTTCGGACGCTCTTGATGATCTCGGGCACGTTGACCCCCGATGGGCAGTTCTTGGCGCAGCTTGCACAGGTGGTGCACTGAAACAGGGTCTCGATCAATTCGTCGCTCAGGGGGATGTTGCCGTCCATGACCTCTTTGAGCACCAGCATCTTGCCCCTGGCATTGAAGGCGGGCCGTTTCGTTAGCCCGAAGACCGGGCAGACGGCCCTGCAAAACCCGCAACTGGAGCACCTCAGCACCTGGTCCCGAAACTTCTCTTCAAATTCGTATATCGTATCCATACTATACCGCCTCCAGGGCCATCTTGCCGGGGTTGAGGATGTTGTTGGGGTCGAAAAGGCGTTTGATGCCCCTCATATATTCCATGCTCCGGGCGTCGTGCTCCATCCCCATGAACCGGGCCTTGGCCAGCCCGATCCCATGCTCGCCGGTGAGCGTGCCGCCCAACTGGATGACCTTTTCAAAGAGTTCGCCGGACGCCGCTTCCACGCGATGTATCTCTTCCTGCTGGGTCCCGTCGAAACTGATGACCGGGTGGAGGTTCCCATCGCCCGCATGACCCACCGTGGGGATGATGAGATGGTGCTTCTTGGCGAGATCCGATATGGCCCGAAGCATCTCGGGCACCTTGGACATGGGTACGGCCAGGTCTTCCACAAAGAGGTTGTTGTTGATCCGGGCCATGACCCCGTAGGCGGTCTTGCGCGCGGTCCAGAGGGCCTCGGCCTCCTCCCGGTTGTCGGCCCGCCTCACCATAAACGCCCGATTGCGTTCAAAGATCTCCACCACCCTGTTGATCTGATATTCCGTCTCTTCCCGGGTGTAGCCGTCTGTCTCGGCCACCAGGATGGCCTCCACCTCAGGCAGATTGAGGGTGGTGTTCTGGTTGATGGCCTTGAGGGTCTGCTGGTCCACGATCTCCAGGGCGCAGGGGAGGATGCCCGAGTGCATGATCTGGCTGATGGCCCTGCCCGCATCCTCCAGATCGTCGAACATGGCCATGGCCGTGGAGAGCATGGGCGGTTTGGGATTTATTTTGAGGGTGATCTCGGTAATGACCCCCAGGGTCCCCTCAGAACCCACAAAGAGCTTGGTCATGTCGTAGCCCGAAGAGGTCTTCATGCATCGGGACCCGGTGCGCATGAAACTTCCGTCTGCCAGGGCCACCTCCAGGGCCAGGACATAGTCCTTGGTGGTCCCGTACTTGGCCCCCTTGATCCCGCCTGCGTTGGTGGCCACGTTGCCGCCCAGGGTACACACGCTGCCGCTGGCCGGGTCCGGGGGGAAGAAGAACCCGTGGGGAGCCAGCTTCCTGTCCAGATCCGCATAGACCACGCCGGGCTGGACCACCACGAGGCGGTCCTCGATGTTGATCTCGAGGATCTTGTCCATCCGGCCCATATCCATGATCAGGCCCCCCCTTAGAGAGCGAGGTGCCGGCCCCCCGGGCGATTACCGGGATTCGCTCCTCATTGGCCAGACCAAGAATGGCCGCCACGTGCTCCCTCGTCAAGGGCCAGACAGCGGCATCCGGCCGGTGTTTGAACTCAGAGGCATCCTTGGCAAAGGCAATCCGGTCGATGAGGCTGTCCGTAAAGTTCTCTTTGCCCACGATGGCCTTGATGGCGTCTTTTATCTTTTCATCCATCGGTTGGTTTTCCTTTCAGATTCTTTTCGATCTGTTTTCCCTGTTCTTCGAATCCCATAATCATCATATCCACTAAAAGATCCAGACGATGGTCTCGTTGACTGGCACTCCGAACCCCCGCTTTTCAACTTAGGCCATCAGGGAGATCAGGTTGCCCGAGGCATCGAAGGAGAGGTCTATGGGATCGTCTGCGATTAGAATACCTTCTCTTCCCTCCAGTTCGGAAAGGCAGCCTTGGGATACGAGCAGTCTGGTCAGTTCCAGGGTGTTCCGGATATGGACCATGCGAAGATCATCCAGGGAATAAGGCCTCAAGGTCATGAGGGCGGCCGCGATCGCATCCCGGTCGTTTTCATAGGTGAGCGGAATTTTGCCTGCTTCTGGGCAGCAGGCAGTCAGGCAGTTGATGGCCGTGGCCGCAACGTCCATCTTGGCCACCAGCCTTCGGGTGGTGAAATCAGCCTGGCCAATGCCGAGTGCGCTTCCTTCCGTCCCTTCCGTGAGGTCCCGGACAAGGATGCGGGTGACCCTTGGAAGGGGTCTTGGGGCCCCGTAGGCGCAGACATCCCGCCCCACCACATTGGGGTCAATCCCCTCGCCGCTGATATCCTTTCCCATTTCATCAATGATCAACAGATCGACTTCGTCCAGGGGGAGGAGGGGGAGGCTTTCTCTCGCCTGTTTCAGCAGTTTTGTCTCCATGGCCTCGATTTGCGGGGCCGGCGCCATTTTCAGCAGGCAGGTATCATGGTCCTGATTCTCCAACAGACCTACCCCGAAAAGGACCCGGCAGCGCTTCAGCAATTTCTTTCCAGCCCCGCTGATGATGGTGAACTGGTCCCGGACAAGGGAGAGCCGATGGTAATGTTCCGCCCCCTTCTGGTTCCCCATGCCGATGGCCATCATCTTAACAAGACCGCTTTCCGTAGGGCCGATGAAATTGGTGTGGGGCTTGATCCGGTTGATGAGGACAATGCCTGCGGCCTCCTGGGCCAGCCGGTCCACGAACAGCGGAATACCGTCGGCCTCGCCCATGGGAACCACGTCCATGGTGGCCTCCACAGGGGCGCCCACCCCCTCCTCCGTTATGCCCCTCAGCCTCAGCACTTCCTTCTGGCCTTCAGCCGTTGCCCCGCCGTGGGAACCCATGGCCGGGGTCACAAAAGGCCTGCACCCGGCCGCCTTGAGCCTCGAAACCACATCTCGCACCACCACCGGGAGATTGGCGATCCCCCGGCTTCCCACACCCACGGCCACCCTGCCCCCAACCGGCAGAGCGAGCCGGTCTGCGAGCAGACCCCACTCCCGCTCTATCTCACCTAACACATCTACCGCCGGCCGGACCCGAAACCGCTGCCGAACCATCCGCATCTTTGGAAGCTGCAACTTCCTGGCAGGCATGACGCCCATATCCTTTCCTCCTTATGGCCCCCTAATCGTAATCCCTGTATCTTATACATGGAAAAGGAATGAATTGCACCTTATCTATCAACACGATTTCATTAGCCGGATGGTTCATCAATACCGCTTTGAAGATGCGCAGGGGTCCGAGTTTCGCACCTTGATGCGGGCGCCTGAAGCAGGCAAAAGATAGTCATGTCAATTGATTGACGATTTGGCTGATTCCCCCGCCGGCCGGCGTGAGGAAAAACCCCTTTCTCCCCTGCCGGGGAGCCTCCTGCCCCTGTTCAGAGACGCAGAACCGGAATGGGGCTGCCCTTGTGGCATGCATTTTGCTGATAAAGTGGTCCAAAAAGGCATGATCTCCTTGCAATGAAACGAACAACTAAAGCGGATACCCGCAACCAATCCCGCCTAGATGTCGCCATATGGCAATGAAAAGATGCCATATGTCGCGATCTCTTTTGTGCCATCTGCCACATCTTGTACAAGAAATTCGATGTGTGTCATATGGCACAATAAAAGGCGGGACTCACACAGAGACACAAAGCACACAAAGGATTTTTTTCTAAAGAAACGGGAACATGCCCTTTTCTCTGTGTTCTTTGGTGGCTCCGTGTGAGTCCATAAAATAAGGCGTACTGAGATACAAACAGGTTTTCTTGTTTTTTGTTACAGGGTTATTGGAAATAAGGTACTAAAAGCATGAGCCTTGGGGAACCATCGGGTCATGGAAAATAACCCGTGGAAGACAAGGGAGAAGATGAGGGGATGAAGATGTTGAACAAAAGAAAGCTCGGTACGCGAATCCTGGCGCCGGTGGTGCTGGTCACGGTCCTCTTTTCGATCGTGTTGTTCCTGTCCGGCAACATGTTGATCGAGAGGACGATTCGGATGAGCCTGAACGATCTCATCAAGGCCAAGTTGGCCGAGATCGATGTCGCTCTGGATCGCGTCGCCGGGGCGGCGCTGGGACAGGCCGCCCTCTTCAGCCGGACGGATCCGGTTCTGGAGGCCTATGCCACTGCCTACCAGGGGAACATCGGCGAGGCGTCGGACCCGTCCCTGGAGAGAGCCCGACAGCAGCTGCGGGGCTATTTCAATTCCATCGAAACCGGCTACCGGGATGTGTTTAATGGAAATGACCTGCGCCTGCATTTTCACGTGCCGCCGGCGCGGAGTCTGCTGCGGCTGTGGAAGAAGAAGCAGGATCGGAGCGACGATTTGAGCGGATTCCGGGAAGCGATCCTGGCCATCAGCAAGGGAAAACATGATCCGATCAAGGGGATTGAGGTCGGCCGGGGCGGTTTCGCGATTCGCGGCATTGCGCCGATCCATTCCGTTGACGGGTCATATGTGGGGTCGGTGGAGGCCCTTTCGGATTTCGACCCGGTGGTGAAAGACAGCGTGTCGGATGACCGTGAGTATCTGGCCGTCTACATGAACAAGGAGCACCTCACCATCGCCACCGGGTTAAAGGATCAGAAGACCCATCCGATCTTGGGGGATGCGTTTGTATTTGTGAATTCGACCCGCAGGGAAGTGACCGACCCGTTGATACGCGCGAGCCTGCTGGAGGAGAGCCAGGTCAACGGAAAGGCCGAACAGGTGATGGGAGACTATATCCTTACGGCGGTTCCCATCAAAAGCTACAGCGGGGAACAGGTCGGTGCGATGGCCTATGTCTACGATGCACGGGGGCCTTTCCGGATGCTGAAGATGATTCGAGCCGGTGTCGTGGGGTTGTGCGCACTCCTGCTGCTGGGGATTGTCGGTCCGCTGGTGTTCGTGGTGCGCTCAATAACGAAGCCTCTGAACAGGGTGATCGAGGCCCTGAATGTGAGTTCGATGCAGGTGCTGGATGCGTCGACCCATGTGGCCTCTGCGAGTCAGTCGCTGGCCCAGGGGGGGGCGGAACAGGCTGCGGGGTTGGAGGAGACCTCGGCCTCGCTGACGGAGATTGCAACATTGGCGAAGGAGAACGCAACCAATTCCCAGTCGACGGTGGATCTAATGAACGCGACGACGCGTGCAGGACAGAGGGCGAATCATTCCATGGGGGAGTTGAGCCGGTCCATGACGGACATCCGTCAGGCGAGTGAGAAGGTCTCGCGCATCATTCGGACCATTGACGACATCTCGTTCCAGACGAATCTTCTGGCCCTGAATGCGGCGGTGGAAGCGGCCCGCGCAGGTGAGGCGGGCGCGGGCTTTGCAGTGGTGGCCGAGCAGGTGCGCAATCTGGCCACCCAGGCGGCGGAGGCGGCCCGCGATTCTTCATCGAGCATCGAAGAGACGGTGAAGAAGGTTCAAACGGGCGACACGTTGCTCGAGAGTGCGATGGAGGCCTTTCGGGAACTGACCGGGAGTGTTGAACAGGCGGAAGTCCTGATCAAGGACGTTGCGGGCGCTTCAGGGGAGCAGGCCCAGGGAGTGGACCAGATCCATTCGGCCATCTCGGAGATGGACGGGGTGGTGCAGAAGAACGCCGCGAGCGCGGAGGAATCGGCGGCCGCGGCCCATGAACTGAGCGAGCAGGCCGGGCAGATGGAGTCCTACGTCAAGGAACTGTCAGTGGTGGCAGATGGGCGTCCCGCGGACGCTTGAGATTACTGTTGTTTAGAGCGGATTATTTTCAAGGTATCTCCCGATCGGTTCCTCATCCTCCTGTCCTCAAAAAGGAAATTCGTATATCAGTAAGCACGGGCCGGGGAAAGGGGCCGGTCTAATCCGCCGCCATAATTTCACCCACTTTGCGAGCCAGATCTCGTACCCTGAAGGGTTTCTGCAAAAAATGCATGTCTTTCTCCAACACACCATGATGGGCGATGGCGTCAGCCGTATACCCGGACATGAAGAGCACCTTAATGTCCGGACGTATTTCTTTAAGTTTATCTATTAATTCTTTTCCGCTCATGAACGGCATTATCACATCGGTAATGACGAGATCAATAGATGTATCGTGCTGCTCGAAAAGCGATATGGCCTCACGGGGGGCTCCGGCAACGATCACGGTATATCCGATAGATTCAAGCATTTCCTGAGTGATGTCGAGAAGCATGGGATCGTCCTCCACCAGGAGAATTTTTCCTGCATTGGTAACCGTCGGGTCTTCTTCGGACACCTCCCGGACTTCTCTTTCCCCTGAGGCACGCGGCACATAGATGTTAAAGGTGGTTCCATATCCCGGTTCGCTGTAGACATTAATAGAGCAATTATTTTGTTTGATAATACCGTAAACCGTGGCCAGCCCCAGACCGGTGCCTTGACCCACCTCTTTGGTCGTGAAAAAGGGTTCAAAGATATGCTGCAGCATTTCTTTATCCATCCCCTCTCCGTTGTCGCTGACGGATAATCGGACATGGGGGCCGGGTGTGCAGCCGATGTGCGTTTTGCAATAGGAGTCCTCCAGGATGATGTTTTTGGTTTCGATCACCAGTTTGCCGCCGCCGGGCATTGCATCGCGCGAATTCACCGCCAGATTGATGAGAATTTGTTCAATCTGGGAAGGATCGAATTTGATTGTCCAGAGATCTTCCCCGGGAAGAACACTCAATTCAATATGCTCACCGATGAGACGGATCAGCAATTTTTGAGTATGGGCCACCAGCTCATTAAGATCGATGACACGGGGATTGATGATCTGTTTGCGGGAGAAAGCCAGCAGTTGCGCTGTGATGTCCCGGGAGCGGGTAGCGGCTTTCTCAATTTGAACGAGATTCCTCAAGACGGGATGCGCTTTGGCCAGGCTCCGCTTGGCCAGGTCCGCATACCCCAGAATAACGCCGAGCATATTGTTGAAATCGTGAGCAACGCCTCCGGCCAGGCGGCCTACGGTCTCCATCTTCTGTACTTGAATCAGTTGACTTTCGAGTTTGGCCTTTTCTTCCTCCGCCCTCTTGCGCTCCGTAATCTCTCTGGCACTGAGCAGGATTTCAACGGGTTTCCCGCTGTCATCGCGAATAAACAGGCCTGTTACCTCAATCCAGACCGTTCCGCCGTCTTTGTGATAGACCTCCACTTCAATCGTTCTCGATCGGTGGGGGTCGACAGGTTCCTGCCCAAACTCCTTTTCCAGCTCCTCCGCCAGTACTGTTTGCACCAGGGCGTAGGATTCGGGAACAATCTGATCCTTTGCCGGAATGCTGGTGATCTCTTCAGGGCTGTAACCGGTTATTCGAATATTGGAGGGACTGCGATATTTGTATTTAAGATTCAGATCCATCACCCAAATAATTTCATGCATGTTTTCCACGATCATCCGATAGCGTTTTTCACTCTCCTGGAGTTCTGTCTCCACCCTTTTGCGTTCCGAGATGTTTCTGCCGACGACCAGAATTTCCGTGATTTTCCCATCCGTGTCGCGGTTAAACGTGCCCGTGATCTCAAGCCAGAGGGGTCTTCCTTCTTTATGAATGGCCTCGATCTCCAGGGTGATCGCCCTGTGGGGGACGGGAGCCGCGGCGCTTTCCTCCAGCGCCAGCTCATCCGCTAGCCTCCGGGTTGCCATGGCAAAAGATTCGGGGGTGAGCAATTGATCCAGGGGGGTGTTGCTCGCTTCTTCGGGTGTATAGCCCGTCACCCACGTACTCGACGGACTGACATAGGTAAACTGCAGGTCCAGGCCGATGATCCAGATGATCTCATTCATGTTTTCGACGATCATTCGGTATCGTTCTTCGCTTTTTCTGAGCTTCTCTTCGACCCTCTTGCGGTCGGTAATGTCCCGGGATACACCACATATTCCGGTCAAAAGGCCCTGCTCATCTCGAATCCCGCCCATCACTGTCTCCATAAAACGGGTCGAGCCGTCCTTATGATAATATTCAAGTACCAGGGTCGCACTCCTCTGCGGATCCGCCCCCTCCTTTTCAAGGGCAAGCTCCCTTGCCAGGGCATCCAACCCGATGGATAATGAATCAGGGGTCAGTTGTTCATCGATGGTTTGAACCATCCGTTCTTCCTGGCTGAATCCAAGCACCGTATGGATGGACGGGCTGACATAGACGGTCCGCAGATCCATGTCTGTCATCCACGCCACATCGATCATTCTTTCGGCAATCACCTGGTAACGCCTGGCGTTCGCTGAGAGATCCTCGACCAATCGGGATATTGAGGAGAGTTTTTCGTCGGTCTTTTCAAGCAATGTATTTACAGCCTTTGCCACGGACCCGAGCGTGCTGTCCTCTGATGCAAAGTCGATCCTGGCCGAATACTCCCCTTTTGCCGCCTGCGAAAGGGCGTTTATAATTTTTTCAATATGGTCTTCATTATATTCTGAAATCATCTCATTCCCTGTTGGTTGGTGTCACTACAGGTGGCAAATCCTTGAAGGTTGCCGAAGGATGTCAAACGGCATGTTCCGCTATATGAATTAATGAGGAGTAGACTGGGGCTATGACTGCTATCATATCGGACCGGCAGTGTCAAAACCTTAGTTGTCGATATCATCATTGGATTGACCATGCAAGAATCCTGCCTCATTCAAGCCAAAGAGAGATGGGAGGACGGAGATTGTGCGACCTTAGTTCACGTTCGGGGGCGGCACTGTTCTAAAGCATACAGAAATTTTTTCCTTCAAGGCATGTTTTTTTCTTGACGCAGAAGCCGGAATTCATTAAAGACCTTTAGACTGAGTGCTCAGTCGGTTTATTTTTGATCAGTTGATATCTTATGTCTAAAAAAGATGCCATTATTCGTGCCGCCACCCTCCTCTTTTCCAAGAGAGGATTCGAGAATACCCGCATGTCGGAAATCTCCCGGATCACGGGGGCGGCGGAGGGGACGATTTTTTACCATTTCAAGAACAAGGAAGACCTCTTCCTGGCGGTTCTTGAGCAGTTCCGGAAAGATGTCATCACGGAGTTTGACCGTTATCTGGGCAAGATGAACTTTCAAAACGGGATGGAAATGCTGGAAGGATGCATTTCCTGTTATCTGTCCCTGGCAGAGACCATGGAAGAGCGTTTCCTCCTCTTGCATCGGCATGATGCCTATGAACTTGCGAGGGACAACGCCGCCTGCAAAGGGCATCTGGAGGCCGTGTACAACGGCTTTGTAAACATTTTTGAAACGGCCATTTGCAAGGGAATGGAAGATGGATCCATGGCAGTCATGCCTCCCAGGAAGGCCGCATTGATCATCTTTTCCATGGTGGATGGTCTGGCAAGGTTCAGCACCTATGAACTCTACGATGCAGGCTCGCTTTACCAGGAGTTGATCGCAGTCTGCCGAAGAATGGTGGGAAATCAAGGAATTTCAACAACAGGTGATGAGAATGCTGACTAAAATTTTCCCGTTTATTTCATGGTTCAAGGATTACAACATGAGCAGTTTCAGAATCGACGCCATCTCCGGTCTCACGGTGGCGCTGGTTCTCATTCCCCAGTCCATGGCCTATGCACAATTGGCCGGTCTTCCTGCCTATTTCGGGCTCTATGCCGCATTCCTCCCTCCCATGATCGCATCCCTGTTCGGCTCCAGCCGACAGCTGGCCACCGGTCCTGTGGCGGTCGTTTCCCTGATGACCGCTGCTTCCCTTGAACCGCTGGCCACTGCAGGCAGCGAGGGCTATATCGCCTACGCCATTGTGCTTGCCCTCATGGTGGGCGTATTCCAGTTCACTCTGGGTCTCTTGAGGCTGGGTCTCGTGGTCAATTTTCTATCGCATCCGGTGGTAAACGGCTTTACCAATGCGGCAGCCATCATCATCGCCTCCTCCCAGCTTTCCAAGATGTTCGGCGTCTATGTGGACAAGGCTGAACACCATTATGAGACCATTATGCGGGTTATCGAGGCCGCCTTTCAGTACACCCATTGGCCGACGTTTTTGATGGGGGCTTTTGCATTCGCCATCATGTACGGGCTGAAATGGATTTCACCCAAGATTCCCAATGTGCTGGTCGCAGTGGCCGTCACGACCGTGATTTCCTGGGCCACCGGATATCAGCACAATATCTCCGTTCCCATTGATCGCATCGTATCCCCCGAGGTAAGGGAGTTGATCGGCGAGTTCAACAGGGTGACCTTGAAACTGCCTGAACTTGCGGAGGAACGGGCAGCGGCGAATAAAGCCATTGAAGCATCCAAGAAGGCCCATGATATTCAGCAGGTCCTGGACGCCGAACACGCTGTAACCACCCTTACGTTTCATATGGAACGCCTCAAGGAAGATGCCCATGTCTACCGTGAGCAGATCAGACGTCTGATATTGAGGGGCGTTCAGGAACCGGGCGGGTCTCTGAAATTTTATCCGGAGGGCCGTCTCCCGGCCGGGGCCGAGCATGATGGCCGTGTCTGGCGCCTCAAGGTAGGGAACACGCCGCTGGATGAGGATCAGTTGATCCTTATGGGCGGCGGCGCGGTGGTCGGCGAGATTCCCAGCGGATTGCCGTCTTTCAGCATCCCAAAGGTCAATTCCGGTATCCTCCTGCATCTCTTCCCGTATGCGGCCATCATATCCCTCTTAGGGTTCATGGAAGCCATCTCCATTGCCAAGGCCATGGCCGCCAAGACAGGTCAGCGGTTGGACCCGAATCAGGAACTCATCGGCCAGGGGCTGGCCAATATCTGCGGCGCCATCGGCAAGAGTTATCCCACATCCGGCTCTTTTTCGAGATCCGCGGTCAATCTTCAGGCCGGCGCTGTTTCAGGACTTTCCAGCGTATTTACGAGCATTACCGTGGTCATCGTCCTCCTCTTTTTCACGCCCCTCCTCTACTACCTCCCGCAGTCGGTCCTGGCTGCGGTGATCATGATGGCGGTCATCGGCCTCATCAATGTATCCGGGTTTGTACACGCCTGGAAGGCCCAGTGGTATGACGGCGCCATTTCCATTATTACCTTTGTGGCCACCCTCGCGTTTGCGCCCCATCTGGACAAGGGGATCGAGATCGGTGTGGTGCTCTCCATACTGGTGTTCCTCTACAAGAACATGCGGCCCAAGGTCGCCTCCCTGTCGCGGCACGAGGATGAGGCGCTTCGCTGCGTGACCACACATGGGCTGAAGGAATGTCCGTACATCTCCATGGTCCGGTTCGACGGGCCCCTGTTCTTTGCCAATGCCAGCTATCTTGAGGATAAAATTACGGAATTTATGCGCAACAAAAAGGACTTGAAACATATTATCATCGTGGCGAACGGCATCAACGATATGGATGCATCAGGGGAAGAGACATTGTCCTTACTGGTGGACAGGGTCAGAAGTGCGGGGCTGGATATCTCCATGAGCGGCGTGAATGAGTCGGTCATGAGTGTCATGGACCGCACCTATTTTACCGCAAAAATAGGGAAGGACCATCTGTACCCGACCATGGAAAAGGCTATTGAGGCCGTTCATAAGGAGACGCATCCACCGGGCGAGGAAGATCTCTGTCCCCTTCTTCCGGTATGCCGCCCTGCATAAGACGGATCGAAGGAGTTAAGGCAACGCCGGATCCTCGACCTTTCCGCCTTAAGGGAACTAACCTGTCTGGTTCGGAGCATACCTTCTGAATCGAGACGAGGTGAGTTCCACATCGGGCAACGGGGAGACTGGCTGTTGGGGGCACAATGGGGTATGATGACAACGCTTCTATATACCATGAAAAGAAAAGGGGTTTGAAATGACAGCAATCAGCATATTCAGCGGCATCTTTTGCGGCGAAGAACCTGTGGTCGCCGCACTGGTTTCCGAAACAGGTTATGATCTGGTCAGGGACACGGATATTGTTCTCGAAGCGAGCCGACTTTCAGGCCTGTCCCAACAAAAAATAGGAAGGGCGTTTTCGGGGAAGACCTCGGTATTCAATAAGTTCACTCACGAGAGGGAGCGATCAATCGCCTATCTCAAGCTAGCCCTGGCGCAGAAGCTCTCGGATAAAGACCTGGTGATCGTTGGATTCATCTCTCATCTGATCCCCCAAAAGCTGGGTCATGTGCTTCGAATCTGCCTTATTGCGGGTATCCCCTTCAGGATAGACAGGGCCCTTCAGGATCGCGGCCTGAGCGAACATGATGCAACGAGGCTTATCCGGAAACACGACGAAGACGCCGCCGCCTGGGTCCATGCCCTGCTGGAGGAGAATGACCCTTGGAATGCCGCGCTCTATGACATGCTCCTGCCCACGGACAAGATGGATGTGGATGCTATGGTCGGCCGTGTCCGGGAGGTCATGAAGAAAGAGGTAATGAAAAACACCCCGCAATCAAGAAAGGCGATGGAGGATTTTCTCCTGGCCGCCAATGTGGAGGTGAGCCTGGCCAATGAAGGACACAATGTGGGCGTGGAAGCGAAAGATGGGGACATCACCCTGACGATCAATAAGCACGTTCTCATGTTAAGCCGGCTCGAAGAAGAACTCATCAAGATCGCGGATCAGGTCCCTGGGGTGAAGGCGGTGACCACCCAGGTGGGGAAAGGGTACTATCAGGCGGATATATACCGGAAACATGATTTTGAGATACCGTCAAAGGTCCTCCTCGTGGATGATGAACGTGAGTTCGTAGAGACCTTGTCCGATCGCCTGGTGATGCGGGAGATGGGTTCGGCCGTGGCCTATGACGGGGAATCGGCCCTGGAATTAATCAAGACGGACGAGCCGGAGGTGATCATCCTGGACCTCAGGATGCCCGGGATCGACGGTATTGAGGTCTTGAGAAGGGTGAAGCAGACGAACCCCGAGATTGAGGTGATCATCCTCACGGGCCATGGCTCAGAGGCAGACAAGGAAACCTGCATGGGCCTGGGGGCCTTCGCATATCTTCAAAAACCGGTGGATATCGATAAACTGAGCGCAACCATCAAAAGCGCCAATGAAAAAATCAGGCGCAGGAGTAGATCCCTTGGAGGGCCGGCCCTCTAAGGGGGCGCCATGGCGGTCCGGTTCAGGGCAGCTCCAACAGAGCATCTTCGCTTCTTGCGTAGAAGTTTGAGGCAAAGGGGTCTATTCCCACGGGCCGGCCGGCCCCCATGGGCCCCATGGACCCCACAGACCCCAGTTCATGGAGGCATTCGCGTTCATTTCCGCTGCCATGCGCTGTTCATCAGCCATCTCCTTTTGCAGGGCGAGCTTCTGATAGCGCTGATAGGCCCCTTCATTCCCCACATAGATGCATTGACAGGCTGCGGCGTCTGCGTAGACATAATAGATCTTACCCTCGTGCTGGTGGGGGACGAGCCTTCGCTGGGTCAGGGTCTTCAAGTGATCGAGCTTGTCAGGCGTGTCGGCGAGACGCATCTGGAACCCTGAGGCGGCGAGGAGGCGTTCCATGTCCATGGCATTCTGGTTCTGGATGGCGGCGCAGGCAGACAGGCCGAGGGCCAAACCGGCAAGTACAATGATCCGTTTTAAGCCATTTTTCAGGGCACAAACGGAGATGGCAGGCCTTCCAATTTTGGGCATTGTGTTTCCCTCCTTATAATTTCCCTACCGTCTTTTCAGCGCTGGTCGGATTGTACAGAAACTTCTGAAGAGACCCAATGTCCGGCATCAGCATCCAATGAAACAGCAGGCTTCGATACGCTGAAAGCTTGAGGAGCCGACATCCCGTAACGAGCAGCCAGCAACCAGCAACATAGGGGCCTCGGCTACTTCGGATAACGGGCGAGGATGATCGAATGGTCCTTGAAATTGACAGTGAACAGATCCCCCTCATTGAAACCGGTATCGATCAGGTGGCCTTTGGGGATGAGGATCCCCTCCCGGACCATTTTAACGGGTCCGGTATCCCGGTAGAGTCCTTCCACATCGATATATCTTTTGATTCGATAGCTGAGATGGGCGACTTTCTGCTGGAGCGTCTGGAGGGACATCTGCGCCGCTTCGCAGATCTTGTCCGCTTCTTTGTACTTTTGTATCAGCATGAGCAACTGCTTGTCAGAAACCATAGCGGCTCGTGCTTTTTCCGTATCAGGGGGCCTTATCTCGACGACCGGCGGTTTTGGTTTGGGTCTTACGGCCTCAAGGTCCACTACCGGATCCTGACGAACCGGTTTCTCCTTGGGATGTGAATCCGCTTTCGGGAGAAGATCTCTTATCATATCATCCCATTGATTCAATTCAGGCAGGATGTTGTCGACCTCTTCGTTCAATACCGGATGGTCATTCCAGACCTCTTCCAGGGCCTCGCCTTCTCCGCTTTCCTTCAATTCTTCTTCTGTCATCACCCGATCTCCTTTTGCCCTTGCTTTTCAACCTGTTGAGAAAAATTGGAGCCAACCAAAGATGCGCCGTGGCCGTTCAGCCGGGGTTTGTGTTGAGATCCGGAATATTGAATTCGAAGCACTTCTGCTGTGTTCGGTAAAGTTAGCATAGAAAACGCACAAAGTAAACTGGCAAAATAATTCTGGTCAAAATGATTAAAAAATGAGTTATTGGATAATATTAGGCAAGGATGGTTTGTGCGGAGGGCATGAAAACGCAAATTTCTGTCCGGCAAGGGTTTGGGTTGAAAAGGATGTGGATTTGGTGTAATCAATGGGGCTTCAAAAACATTGACAAGGAGGAGCGGTTGAATGGAGACGATAAAGATCATGCCCTGTCTGGATATGAAAGAGGGACGGGTGGTGAAGGGGATTCATTTTGTGGACCTGAAGGACGCGGGAGATCCGGTGGAGAATGCGCAATTCTATCAGCAGGAGGGGGCGGATGAACTGGCCATGCTGGATATTGCTGCGACCCTCGAGAACCGGAAAACGCGGCTGGAGTGGGTCAAGAACGTTTCGTCCGTCATACAGATCCCGTTGACCGTAGGCGGCGGGATCGGGAGTCTGGGCGACATCGAGGACGTGCTACTGGCCGGGGCCGCCAAGGTATCCATGAACAGTGCTGCGGTGAGGCGTCCTGAGCTGATTGCCGAGGCGGCGGATAAGTTCGGCAAGGAACGGATTACGGTGGCGGTGGACGCCAGGAGAAACAACGGCATGCCTTCCGGATTTGAACTGGTGGTCTCCGGGGGAACCCTCCCCGTGGGGCAAGACGCCATTGAATGGGCAAGGCGATGTCAGGAACTGGGGGCCGGCGTGATCCTCCCCACCAGCATGGACGGTGACGGCACCCAGGCCGGCTATGATCTGGAATTTACAAAGGCGGTTTCCGATGCCGTGGATTTGCCGGTGGTCGCCTCAGGGGGGGCCGGGACCTTGGCGCACTTTTATGAGGCGGTGGTCTCGGGGGGTGCGCAGATCCTTCTGGCCGCCTCTGTGTTTCACTTTCGCACCTTTACCATCGGGGAGGTAAAAGCGTACCTGAGGGACAAAGGATTGCCGGTCAACTTATAACCGATAAAAAAACCAGGCCAAACGGCCTGGTTTTTTTTATCGGCTCTGGTTGCTGCGCGGCAGGCAGGCCCATCGAAGAAAGGGGAAAACTCAAGAGCTGGAAACTCAACTTACCCTCGTTCTTACCCTCTACCCGGGAACTCTCGCCCGCTACCAATAGCGCATGGCGTCCTTGAAGATCTTTTCCAGGTCTTCAGCGCCGACGGGCAGGGGCGCCAACTTGATCACCCGGTGCTGAGGGAGGGTTCCCTCCACCAGTGCGGGAATATCGTCCACGGTGTAACCGATGGCGGCGAGGCCGTTGGGTATGTGGAGTCGTTTCATGAATTCGATGATCTGATCGGCCACCACAATGCCGGCATCCTCCAATCGGGCCCCCGATATGTCCGCGCCCAGGGCCTCGGCCGCCTGGAGATGCCTTTCGGGACAGGCCGGGCCGGTGAAGCGGAAGGCGGCCGGGGCGTTCAGGACCACGGCCATGCCGTGGGGGACCAGAGGGTGATCCTGGGGATAGCCCTCGGCGATATATTTTTTAACCATGCCTGAAACCGGGTAGGACATCCCGTGGGGGAGGGTGACACCGGCGTTGCCGAATCCCACGCCGGCAAAGGAGGCGGCAAGGGCCATCATGCTCCGGGCCTCCACGTCTTCCGGATGTTCAACCTCCCGGACCAGATATGTGGCCACCATTCTCATGGCCTGAATGGCCCAGAGATCGCTGACCGGATTGGATCCCTGATAGGCGGGCCGCAGGATCGGATGCTCGGGCCGCGGCCGCTTGTTAAAGGGAAGGGCCGTATAAGACTCCACCGCATGGGTGAGGACATCCAGTCCGGTGCAGGCGGCCACCAGGGGGGGGAGGGTGGCCGTGTTTTCAGGATCGATAATGCCCAGCGTGGGTTTGAGCCGGCGATGGGCGATCCCGGTCTTGGCGTGCATCTCCTCCAGATCGAAAATGGCCACGCCGGTGGTCTCACTCCCTGTCCCGGCTGTGGTGGGGATGGCAAAGAGGGGCTTGACCGGTCCCGGTACGGGGAGTCCCTTGCCGATGGGCGGGTTGACATAGTCAAGAAAATCCTGGGGCGGATAACTCATATAGAGATTGGCCACCTTGGCCGTATCGATGGTGGAGCCGCCGCCCACAGCCACGAACGCATCCGGGGCCTCGGATCGTGCAGCCTCGATGGCCTGCTTCATGGAGGTGTCGGTGGGCTCGACGCTCACCTGGTCAAATACCGAAAATCCAATGTGCTGGTCTTTCAGGGATGTCAGAACCTTGTCCACCGCGGACGTGTTTCTGAGCCTGGGGTCGGTAAGGACCATGGCCCGCTTGACGCCCAGTTCGTCCAGGTCCATGCCCACCTCCCGGCTGGCGCCCAGGCCGAAGCGAAGATTGGATGTGGCCATTTCAAATGCATAATCGTATTCCATTGCTATCCTCCTTTGGTGATCGGTTTGAACTCCAGGTCGCAGCAGCTCTCCTTCCATTGATCGATCTGATCCTGATACGCGTCACATCCGGTGGCCCTATTGCAGTCCATGCAAATCACCCTGGCGTTCACTCACCGGCCCACGATGGTCGCTCTGCCGCCGCAGAATATACAGACCAGATTATCCATAGCCAAAAACAGTTTCATCCGAAGACACGAAGCGCTTTCTTGCCGCGGCATCGCCGCAACCGAAAAGGTATTGGTGCAAATCCCGGAAATTTTCCGAGCGCTGGATAAGGCACCAACTTTTCCCCATGGTCCAGAGGAGCTGAAGACATAGCCTCTGACCAGATGCAGATACTCTTGCTCCAGCCGATTCATAAACCATTTTGCATCATACGTCAAATA